>NZ_NEWJ01000008.1:0-64260 GCF_002135045.1 Halorubrum sp. SD683 | reverse complement strand
GTGTTGCTTCTCGCTCCACAAACTCTAAGTTGATATCGTCTAAACAGCCGTTGAGGCGGTCGTTTTTGGGCATAGAACACTTTGAAAACGCACCGCCTCACCTTTCAATCCTTATCTGAACACCGCCGACCGGATCGCTCCGCGCGGTGCTCTCGAGCGCCGCGGCGACCGAAGGACTGCCCGCAGGCGAGTGAATCCATCCCTAATGATTATGTAGTACGTGGCTCTGGGTGGTAGGTAGATACTCATGACAAATGATAACACAGGGGATCCGACGAGGCTGTACCGGCGGCGCAACGTCCTGAAGAGCGGTGCCGCCGGAGCGGCGACGCTGGCGCTCGCCGGATGTATCGGCGGCGGGGACGGCGGAGACAGCGGAAGCGGCAGCGGCGGCGGAGGGAGCGGGGGGATGCCCGATTCCGTTACGGTGCCCGGGATATACGACGAGAGCGGCGCGACTTCCGACGTGGGCCGGCCGACGGCCATCGGCTCTCGCGACACCATCACGTACATCAACGAGAACGACCTGTTCGACGTGAGCATTGACCATCCGAACAACGACTACGCCTACGAGGTGCCGCAGGCCCAGCAGTACTACCAGCAGTACACCTCGGAGTCGTCGCCGCCGCTGATCATCGGCTGGGGGACCGCCGACACCGAGGCGCTGGCGGGCACCGTCGCGGACGACGAGGTGGTGTACGTCTCCGCGTCCTACTCCGCGAACCTCGTCACCGAGGAGTTCCCGTACAACTTCTTCGGGAACCTCGATTACACCAGCCAGGCCCGCGCCCACCTGCGGTGGATCGCGGACAACGACCCCGAGGCGACGGTCGGGTTCATCTTCTCTAACACGGCGTTCGGGCGGTCGCCCGTCGAGGGCGGCAAGCAGTACGCCGAGGAGCTCGGGCTCGACGTGGCCTCGGACATCAACCTCCCGCTGACCGCCAACTCCGCGACCACGCAGCTCAGACAGGCCCGCGACCAGGAGATCGACTACCTCATCCACCAGAACACGTCCGCGCCGATGCGGGTGCTCTTGGAGGACCGACAGGACATCTACCCCGACCTGACGGTGTGCGGCCTGACCTACACCGTCGACGAGCGCGTGGTCCAGCAGTCGCCCGACATCTTCGAGGGCGTGCGATACGTCAACGCGTTCCGAACGTTCCAGGGCGCTCTCGACAGCGGCGGCCGGGGCGCGGAGATCATCGAGGCGAACTTCGAGCGCGAGGGGCGCAGCATGGACGACCCGGAGGTCGCCCAACTCAACTACGTGCGCGGCGTGATCCACGCGCTGCTCGCGCTGAAGGGCCTGCAGAACGCGGCCGAGGCCGGGAACGACGTCACGACCGGGCCGAACGTCAGACAGGGGATGTTCGGCATCGAGGACGACGACATGTTCGGCCTCGCCGAGCCGTTCAGCTACGCGGAGGACGACCGGCGCCCGACGATGAACGGGCGGCTGTTCGAGGTCACCGACGGCAGCCTGAGCTTCGACACCAGCGTCGAACTGCCCCGTCGCGACTCCTGGATCGGACTGTGATGGCGACCGACGAGCAAACGACCGCGGACGCGACGGCCGCGGCGGGCGACGGCGATCCACCGGTCGTCGAACTCGACAACGTCGAGATCGTCTACGACCGGCACTTCCTCGCCGTACAGGGCGTCTCGATGTCGGCCAGCGAGGGCGACATCGTCGCGCTGCTCGGCCCGAACGGCGCCGGGAAATCGACGATACTGAAGATGATCAGCGGCATCGGGCGGAGCGAGCGCGGCGAGGTCACGCGGGGTCGCGTTTTCCTGCGCGGCGAGGACGTGACCAACTACGGCGCCAACGAGATGGTCGGCCGCGGCATCACGCACATCCTCGAAGGAAGGCGGGTGTTCGAGGACCTCACCGTCGAGGAGAACCTCCGGTGCGGGCTCTACCGCGAGGGCCGCCGGTTCCGGTTCGACGAGGACGACTACCAGATCGCCTTCGAGTACTTCCCGCAGTTGGAGGACATCTTAGACCTCAAGGCGGGCTACGCCAGCGGCGGGCAACAGCAGATGCTCGTCATCGCGCGAGCGCTCATCCACCGGCCGAACCTGCTCCTGTTGGACGAGCCGTCGCTCGGCCTCGCGCCGAAACTTGTCAGGGACATCTTCGAGACGCTCGTGGAGATCAACAGGAAGGAGAACATCACGATGCTCATCGCCGACCAGAACGCCAAGCGCACCCTGGAGATCGCCGACTACGGCTACGTCATGGAGAACGGGCAGATAGAGCTTCACGACCCGGCCGACGATCTCGTCCAGCGCGAGGAGATCAAGGAGTTCTACCTCGGCACGTCCAGCGAGGACTCCCGCTACACCGACATCAGGCACTACAAGATCCGCAAGAGGTGGACCTGATGAGCGCAGATCAGGAGGCCGAGACGCGGGCGGCGGCGCTCAGAGGCGGGACTCACGTTTCTCCCGAGGACGCCGCGATCGGCTGCCGGAACGTGACCAAGACGTTCGGCTCGATCACCGCCGTCGACGACGTGGACCTCGGTGTCGCCGACGGCGAGTGGGTGTCTATCGTCGGTCCGAACGGGGCCGGGAAGACCACGCTGTTGAACATCCTCAACGGTTTCTACACGCCCGACGCCGGGAGCGAGGTGTTCCTGAACGGCGAGGAGGTCAGCGGCAGGCCGGAACACTACCGCGCGCGCCACGGCATCGGGCGGACGTTCCAGGGCTTGGAGCTGTTCGAGAGCGAGGACGTCTTAGAGAACGTGATGACAACCCGGGCCGTCGCCGAGCGCCCGAACGTACTCTCGGCGATGCTGTACTACGGGACCGGCCGGAAGACGGAGGCCGAGAACATGCGGTTCGTCGAGGAGATACTCGACTACCTCGAGCTCTGGGAACACCGCCACACGACGGTGTCGACGCTGCCGCTCGGCGTCCAGCGGCGCGTGGACCTCGCCCGCTCGCTCGCGCTCGAACCGGACGTGCTCCTGCTCGACGAGGCGATGAGCGGGCTCACCTTCGACGAGAAGTACGACATGATCCGCTTCCTGACCGACCTCCACGAGGAGGAGGGGCTGACGCTCGTGATGATCGAGCACGACCTCGAAGTCGTCACCGCCGTCTCCGAGCGGATGATCGTCATGCAGAAGGGCGGCGTCATCGCCCGCGGGCCGCCCGAGGAGGTGACGAACGACCCCGAGGTCGCCCGCGTCTACACGGGGGTCGAGTAGATGGCGGCCGACAACGCCGAGAGCGAGGGCGTCGAGTCGGGCGACTCCGACGACTCGGGGCTCTCCGTCGAGCGCGTCCTGACCGCGCCGGAGGGCGAGTCGGTTCCCATCGTCTCCGACCGGGCGCTCCCCGAGATCCTCATCGACCACGCCGCCGAGCATCCTGACGACATCGCCCTGCGCTGGAAGCGGTACGGAGTCTGGCAGGAGTTCACCTGGGAGGAGTACTACGACCGGGTGGAGCGGTTCGCGCTCGGCTTAGAGGAGTACGGGTTCGGCGACGAGGACGTGCTGTTCACCATCGGCTACAACCGCCCGCACCAGCTGTGGGCGTGGATCGCCGCGCAGTCCCTCGGCGGGATGGCGGCCCCGAACTACGAGGACATGCTGCCCGAAGACATCGAGAAGCAGCTCCGACTGCTCGAGCCCGAGGTGGTGTACGCGGAAGACCAAGAGATGGTGGACAAGCTCCTCCTCGTCTCGGGCGACGTGCCGTCGCTGTCGACCATCATCTACCGGGACGACAAGGGGATGTTCCGGTACGAGAACGGCGAGAAGACCGAGCCGGGCGACCCGGAGATCGTCGCCTACGAGGACGTCGAGGAGCGCGGCCGCGAGCGCCGCGAGTCCGGGACCGTGAGCGACGACTACCTCGCGTCCGAGATCCAGGCCGTGCCCGCGGAGGCGACCGCGATGCTCGCGCCCACGTCGGGGACGACGGGGATGCCGAAACGCGTCCGGCTCTCGCATTTCAACCTCGTGAACCTCGCCAACGCCGCCATCGACATCGACCCGCTGCCGAAGGAGTCGGACTACTTCTCCTACCTCCCGATGGCGTGGGTGGGCGAGCAGATGATCCTGCTCGCGGCCGCGTTCGTCGCCGGCTGGACCGCGAACTTCCCCGAACAGCCCGAAACGGAAGAGGAGGACCTCCGCGAGATCGGCCCGGAGATCATCTTCTCGTCGCCGAAGCGGTACGAGGCGTGGGTCGCGGATATCAAGGCGAAGGTCGAGAACACCACCCGGTTCAAGCGCTGGGTGTACGAGAAGGCGACGAGCATCGGCGAGAAGTACGCCGAGTACGTCATCGGCGACAGGAACGACGAGGAGCCGCCGGCGTGGCTGCGCGGCGCCCACTGGCTGTCGTACTGGGTGGCGTACCGCCCGATACTCGACAAGATCGGGCTGAAGCGCGCGAAGAACGTCTACACCGGCGGGGGCCCGCTCGGGGAGGACCACTTCGAGTACTACCACGCGATGGGCGTCCCGCTCAAGCAGATCTGGGGGCAGTCCGAGGTGTGCGGCTTCGTGACGATGCACCGCGACGACGATGTCCAGGTCGAGACGGTCGGCGAGGTGTTCCCGAACGTCGAGGTGGGCATCACGCCGGGCGGTGAACTCCTCGTCCGCGGCCCGGTCGTCACCTCCGGCTACTACGGGATGCCGGAGAAGACGGAGTCGGCGTTCGAGGACGGCTGGCTCCACACCGACGACTTCGGCGCGCTCACCGACGACGACCACGTGCGGATCTTCGACCGGATGGACGACGTGTTGGAGATGAGCGACGGCACCGCCGTCGCGCCGATCAGCGTCGAGACGAAGCTGAAGTTCAACCCCTACGTGAAGGAGGCGATGGTCGTCGGCGACGACCGCGCCGAGCTCACCGCGGTGCTGAACATCCGGTACGACAACGTCGCGGAGTGGGCCGACCAGCGAGACATCCAGTACGCGGGGTACAGCGACCTGACGCGGAAGGAACCGGTCTTAGAGCTGCTTCGCGGAGTGGTCGCCGAGACCAACGAGGACCTCGACAACCCGATCCGGCGGTTCGTGCTCCTGTTCAAGGAGTTCGACGCCGACGACGGGGAGCTCACCCGCACCGGGAAGCTCCGCCGCGAGGTCGTCGTGGACCGGTACGGCGACCTCGTGACCGCCCTGTACGACGGCAGCACCGAGATAGCAATGGAGCTCACGATCACGTACCAAGACGGCAGAGAGTCCGATGAACGCGGCGTCATGCGCATCGTCGACGTGGACCAACCGGTCCTCGACGACGACCGCGAACTGGAGGTGAGCTAGATGGTCGACTGGGTCACGTTCATCGACATCTCGCTGAGCGGACTCGGACTGGGCGCGCTGTACGCGCTCGTGGCGATGGGCTTCTCGCTCATCTACAAGGTGACCGGCGTCCTGAACTTCGCGCAGGGCCAGATCGCGATGATCGGCGCGTACGGGGTCGTGGTCTTCGGCACGGCCACCGTGCTCCCGGCGGCGATCCCCGCGTGGGCCGCGGTGCTCGTGACGGTCCTGCTCGGCCTCGTGCTCGGGCTGGCGCTCGAACGCGTCGTGTTCCGCCAGTTCATCGGCGAACCGGTGCTGTCAGTCATCATCGTGACGCTGGCGCTCGGCAGCATCCTCGAGGGCGTCGTCTTCTTCCTGTACGGCCAGAACGCGCAGGCGTACCCGTCGGCGCTGACGTTCGGCGGCCAGCTCAGCCTCCCGCTGGGCACCTCGATACAGGCGGCGTACGCCATCGCCGTCGCCATCGCGCTCGTCGTCGTCGCCGTGCTGATGCTGTTCTTCCGCGAGACCGTCACCGGGTCGATCCTCCGGGCGTCGGCCAGCGACGAGCAGGCGGCGATGGTGCTCGGCGTCTCGATCGAGCGCACCATCGCGCTCGCGTGGACGCTCTCGATCGCCATCACCGCCATCGGCGGCATCCTGCTCGCGACCTCTAGCGGCGGGGCGGCGGTCTCCATCGAGAACACGGGGATCATCATCTTCGCCGCCGTCGTGTTGGGCGGCCTCGACAGCATCCCCGGGGCGTTCATCGGCTCGATCGTCGTGGGCGTCCTCCAGGAACTCGGCTCGTACTACCTCGTGGGCGGCACGGCGGTGTACGTCCCGTTCACGGACGTTCAGGCCAACTTCGGCGCGGGGTTCGGGGAGATACTCCCCCTCATCCTCCTGCTCGTCGTCATCCTGGTGAAGCCGTACGGCCTGTTTGGCACCGAGCGGATAGAGAGGCTCTGACCATGAACGGACACAGTTCGCGCGCCACGCGGCGCTCCGGCGGCGTACCGACGACTCGAACGGCTGCGGCCGAAGGGGGGTGGTCGCATGCCCTGCGGTGAGTACTTCACCGACTACGAGTCGCGGATGGGCCTCGTCCGGTGGCGGACGCAGAAGATCGCGCTCGCCCTGGGGCTGCCGATCCCCTTCATCGCGCCGTTCCTGCTCGGCGGCGGGACCGTGACGCTGCTGACGCAGGCGTACATCTTCGCCATCGCGGTGTTGGGGCTCAACGTCATCCTCGGCTACGCGGGCGAGATCGTGCTCGCGCAGGGCGCGTTCATGGCCATCGGCGCGTACAGCACGAGCAGGCTGCTCGCCGTCGGCGCGGGGCTGTTTCCGGCGCTCGCCGTCGGCGGCCTGATCTCCGCGCTGGTCGCGGTCGGCTTCGGCCTCCCGTCGTTCCGGGTCAAGGGGTTCTACATCGCCATCTCGACGCTGGCGCTCCAGTTCATCGCCGAGGAGTGGTTCTTCGTGAACCCGCAGCTCGCGTTCATCCACGGCGGAACGACCCAGTCGGTGCCCTCGAACGTGGGCCTCGTCGGCCCGGTCGGCGCCCTCGGCACGACCATCGACAAGTACCTGCTCGCGCTGGTGCTGTTGTTAGTGTTCGCGCTGCTGTCGCTGAACCTCTCGCGGACCGGGATCGGAAAGACGTTCCGCGCCATCCACGAGAACGACCTCTCCGCGTCCGTCCTCGGTGTCAACGTGTTCAAGAACAAGCTGCTCGCGTTCGCCATCGGCGGGTTCATGATCGGTGTCGCGGGCGGGCTGTTCGGGTTCCAGATCGGCTTCATCAACGCGGAGTACTTCACCCTCGGGCTCACGCTCGAACACTACGTCATGCTGCTGTTCGGCGGCCTCGGGCGCGTGTGGGGGGCGCTGCTCGGCGTCGGCGTCGTCACGCTCGTGCAGGACTACCTCAACGACGGGCTGAACTACCTCGCCGACCTCACGGCAACCAACGCGACCGCCCTGCTGCCGGTGTTCTTCGGTTCGATCATCATCGTCGTGCTCGCCGTCGAGCCGAAGGGGGTGTTGGCCGGGCTGGGCAAGATCAAGGAGTACCTGCGCACGTGGCCGTTCGCGTACTGAGCGCGACGGCCCGCGCGCCGCGATACGGTCGCGTCGCTCCCGTCTGACCTGACGCGATCCGTCTGATCTGACGCGGTCGACTTCGACGCCGCGCCCGTGACGGAGATTTATGTGCCAGTTTTTCGTGTGTTAACGCGATGTACGACGACAGCACACTGGCTGCGGTCGGGGAGCAGTTGGAGCGGGTCGCCGACCGCGACTTCTACGCCGAGAAGTTCGCGGACGCGGGCGTCGACCCGACGGCGGTTGACTCGTGGGCCGACTTCCGGTCGCTCCCGTTCACCACGGCGGGGGAGCTCGAGGCCGACTTCGAGGCCGCGCCGCCGAGCGGGTCGCTGTACGACGGCGCAGCCATGGTCACGTTCTCGCCGATGGGCGAGCAGCTGCGACCGGTGTTCGACACGGCCGACGACCTCGAGGCCCAGGCCGCCGCCAACGCGGACGTGCTCGAACGCGCCGGCGTCGAGCCCGGCGACCGCGTCGTCAACACGTTCGGTTACGAGCTGTTCGGCACCGGGTACGTGCTCCATCGGGCGCTCGAACGCCTCGGCGCGGAGGTGTTCCCGCTCGGCCCCGGCGACTCCGAGCAAGCCGCCGCCACCATCGAGGCGTACGACGTGGACGCCGTCGTGGGCAACCCGAGCTTCGCGCTGAAGATCGGCGCCGAGGGCGGCTCGGTCGACACGTTCGTCGGCGCGGGCGAGCCGTTCACGTCGATCCCCGGCCGCCGCGAGGCGGTCAAGGACGCGCTCGACGCCTCGACCGCGGTGGACTACTTCGGTACGCGGCACATCATGCCCGTCGCGGCCGAGACCGCGGCCGAGGACGGCCTCCGCGTCGTCGACGACTACGCGGTGGTGGAGGTCGTCGACCCGGACACCGGCGAGGTGCTGGACGCCGGCAAGCGTGGGGAGGTCGTCGTGACGCACCTCAGGAAAGCGGGGGTTCCCCTTGTGCGCTACCGGACCGGCGACCTCGCCGAACTCGCGGTCCGGGACGGGACGGTCGTGCTGCCCGACGGCGTCATCGGCCGCACGGACGAGCGGCTGAAGGTCAAGGGCGTGAAGGTGTACCCGGAGAGCATCGAGACGGTGCTCGCCGGCTTCGAGGGACTGACCGGTGAGTACCGCGTCGAAGTGTCCCAGCCCGAGACCACCGACCGCCTCGTCGTGATCTGCGAGGGCGAGGCCGACGCCGACGAACTGCGCGCGGCGCTCGGCGACCGCCTCATCGTGACCCCGGACGCCGTCGAACTGGTCGCCGACCTCGACGAGCCCGGCGTCGTGGACGAGCGGTACTAAGCGCCCGGCGAGCATCGGCGTCGCTCAGTCGCCGTCGAGGAGGCGGCATCGTCGCTCAGTCGCCGTCGAGGAAGCGGCGCGCGGTCCGAGAGAACATGTTCCGTTGCGCTTCGACCGGGAGATCCCGCGCAAGCAGGTGCTCTCGTTCCCGGGCGTACGGATACGGAATGTTCGGGTAGTCGGAGCCGTACATGACCGACTCCGAGAGCTCGATCAGCGTCTCGTCGGCGACCGTCGCCGGGTCGAACTCCATGTACGTCTCGGCCACGCTCGACATGGCGAAGGTGGTGTCGAGGAAGACGTTGCCGTTGTCGCGGGCGAGTTCGACGAACGCGTCCACCTCGTACGTCCCCATGTGCGCGGCGCACACCCGCACGTCCGGGTAGGAGGCGAGGAACGACTCGAAGCGCTCGACGCCGACGTGGGGGCTGTCCTCGAACATCGGCGCCGTCCCGGCGTGGAGCAGGACCGGCACGTCGCGGGCGGCGACGGCCTCGTAGGCGGGGTCGAGCCGCGGGTCGTCGGCCGCGAACCCCTGGACCGGCAACTGGAGCTTCAGGCCGCGGGCCCCGGCGTCGAGGGCGTCCGCGACGACGGTCCCCGGGTCGTCGTCGCCGGCGTGGACGGTGGCGAACGGGACCGCCATCTCGGAGTCCGCGGCAGCCTCGATCACCCACTCGTTGAGGTCGCCCGCCGTCCCCGGGCGCGAGGCGTACGGGAGCGCGACGTACCGCTCGACGCCGGCGGCGGTCAGTGCCGCTTCCATCCGGTCGCGGTCGGTCGGGTGGTCGAACGTCCAGCCCGCGGCCTCGCCCAGCGCCTCTCGGATGGCGGCCATCAGCCGCTCGGGCATCAGGTGGACGTGCGTGTCCACGACGCCGTCGACGGGGAACTCAGTCATCGGTGAGCTTGTAGACGCCCGTGCCGGTCGCGCAGACGGCGTCCCCGGACTCGACTTCGACGCTCGCCACGCCGATGTCGGCGCCGCGGCGGTCAACCGTTGCCGTCGCGTACAGCGGCTCCCGGCCGGCGGCCTCGAGGTAGTTCACGCGGAGGTCGATGGTGGGCGTGAACGCCTCGCGCCCGCCGACGAAAACGGCGGCGCCGGCGAGGTCAACGAGCGCGCTCACGACGCCCCCGTGGACCGCGCCGAGGTCGGGGTTGCCCACGAGTCCGGGATCGAACGGCAGCTTGACGCTGGCGCGCTCGGGTGTCACGGCGAGCACCTCCAGGTCGTGCCGACGGTGGAAGGGGACCTCGCCGTACAGCCGCTCCACGACCGCCGTCCGGTCTGCCTCTCCCGAACTCGGCGCCGGCCGGCGGTCACTGTCGCCGGCTCCCGGACCGGCGTCGCTCGGGTCGGGCATGCGTGTGCCAACGCACGGCACGCCCCCGCATAAATCAACCGCCCAGGTCGACGAGACCGTTCGAGACGTTGGAGAGCGGCGAAGCGATGGGTAGTCCGGGGGAACGGCTTTGTGGTCACGGCGCGCGCTTGGGGGTATGAACGAGGACGCGATGCGACGGTTCCCCGTGCCCGACTACGAGGATCTCCCCGAGGACCTCCGCGACCGCATCGACGAGGAGACGGAAGACACCGGATTCACGCCGAACGTGTTCTCGGCGTTCGCGTACAAGCCCAGCCACTTTCGGGCGTTCTTCGCGTACCACGACGCGCTCGTGTCCGACACGCCGCTGGCTCGGGAGGAGGTCGAGATGATCGTCGTCGCGGTGTCGGGCGCGAACGACTGCCTCTACTGCGTGGTTGGCCACGGCGCGCTCTGTCGGATCTACGCGGGCGCGCCGAAGCTCGCCGACCAGCTCGCCACGAACCACAGGCAGGCCGACGTCTCCGACCACCACATGGCGATGCTCGACTTCGCCGTCACGCTCACCGAGTCGCCCGAGGCCGTGACTGACGAGGACGTACAGCGGCTCCGAGACGCCGGCTTCTCCCCGGAGGAAGTGTGGGACATCGCCTCCGTGGCGGCTTTCTTCAACCTCTCCAACCGCATGGCGACCGTCGCGGACATGCGTCCGAACGACGAGTTCTACGCGATGGGGCGCAGCGACTGACCGCGCCCGCGCCGCCGACGCGCCGCCACCGCCGATGCGCCGCCACCGCCGACGCGCCGCCACCGACGACGCGCCGCCACCGACGACGCACCGCCACCGACGAGGACGGCTCGCGACCGGTCCGGAACCCGTTTGAACCTCGGCGACCTCGAATCGGCCATGCGGGAAGTGACGTTCCGGATCCACCACGCGGGGGAGCCGGAGTGCGAGGTGAGCGCGCGCCACCCGGAGGTGCGGTACCGGTCCGTCTCTTCGATGACCGGCAGCGGGTCCGAGCGCAAGCGGATCGCCGAGCTCACCGGTCCGGCGGCGGAGATCGCGGCGTTCGTCGAGGACTTCCGCGAGTTCGACCTGATCGTGTCGGCCGAGCCGCTCGCGCCGATCGAGGGCGCCCACGCCTACGTCGCACTGACGATCGACGTCTCGGCCGCCGACTGGGACGGGATCGGCGAGCGGTTCTCGCGGCTGGGGATCCACTACCGGACGGGGACGACCATCTCCGGCGGCGTCGAGCGCTGGACGGCGTACCTGGAGGACGACGACGACCTCTCGGCGGTGATGCGCGAGCTCGAACGCGGCGGGAACGAGGTGGAACTGGCGCGGAACGTGGAGCTCGCGTCCATCGAGCGCTCGCCGCAGCTCCCCGCGTCCGGCCTCCTCGACGGGCTCACCGACAGGCAGCGCGAGGTCCTCGCCACCGCGATCGCCGCGGGCTACTACGACCACGGCGGCGGCGTGGGCGTCGAGGAGGTCGCCGCCGAACTCGGCCTCGGCTCGACGACCGTCTGGGAGCACCTCTCTCGCGCCGAGTCGTCGGTGATGAACGCGCTGTTCGATCGCTTCGCGGAGGGCGAGCCGGTCGACGCCGCGTACGGGGGAGACCGGACCGACTCGCCGTGAGCCGGACTGATCGCCCGCGAGCGGGGCCGGACCAACGCTTTTGTAGCTTCGGGACGGAGCGCCGCGTATGGACGAGGGAACGGTGACCGTGCCGGACGAGCAGTACGAGCGGCTCGCGGCCCTCGCCGCCGCCCGCGGCGTGAGCCCCGAGACGCAGTTAGCCCGGCTCATCGACGACGCGTACGCCGGCCTCGACGCGGACGGCGACGCCCCCGAGTCGCTCCCGCTCGGCGTCTGCGACGGTTCCGACGAGGAGTGAGCCGAGCGGCGGCCTGACGAGCCGTCCGCGAGCCGCCGCGCCGGACTCGGGGCCGGCGCCCCGCCCCGCCGGCCCCCTCGCGGCCACGCCGAGAGGCGCTCGCCGAGGACCGACGAGACGCTCACGACAGGTTAAGAAACGATCCGCCCGGAGGGGGTCGGGACCTCTCTACGACCGCTACCGTGTTTCGAGACGATATCGAGCGGGTCCTTCGAGACCGTCAGCAGCGCGACGGCTACCTCTTCCCGGCGTACGAGGACTACTGCTTCGGGAACGTCCCGGACACCGTCCGATCGGTGCTCGACGCCGGCGGCCGCCGCGCCCTCCCGAGCGACGTGTTCGACGGCGTCGAGACGGACGTGGACACGGTCGTCCTCCTCCTCGTCGACGGGTTCGGCCTCGACGGCTGGAAGCGCCACCGTCCACGGTGTGGCCTCCTCGACCGGCTCACCGAGGCGGGAACGGTGACCCCGCTCACCTCGGTCTACCCGTCCGAGACCGCGGCGGCGATCACCACGCTCGAGACGGGGCGACTCCCGTGCGAACACGGGTGCGTCGGGTGGAACATCTACGACCCCCGGTTGGACACGGCCTTCCTGCCGCTCGGGGGGGGATGTGAAATCGGGCGCGGCGGCGGAGCGAGTCCCCAAGGGGTCGGTCGTCGGATGCGAGTCGCTCTACGCTCGGATGCGCGACGCGGGGGTCGACTGTCACCGCCTCCAGCCGTTCGACGCCGGCGGCGAGGACGTGACCCAGCACGTCTACGACGGCCTCGGTTCGTTCGGCGAGCGCCTGTCGGCGGCGGTCGTGGCGAGCGGCGACCCCGGATACGTCTACGCGTACGTGCCGCACGTCGGCCACGTCTCCCACGCCGAAGGCACCGACGGCCGGGCGTACGGCGAGACGGTGGCGACCGTCTGCGAGCAGGTCACCGCCGCTCTGCGGCGGGTCGATCGGCGGACCGCGGAGCGGACGCTGCTGCTCGTGACGGCCGACCACGGCCACGTGAACACGGACCCCGACGCCAATCTCGACCTCTCGGCGAACGAGGCGGTGACGGGGAACCTCCGACGGCATGCCGACGGCACGCCGGTCAAGATGTCCGGCAGCCCCCGCAACGTTCACCTCCACCTGCGACCGGGAACGGTCCCGGACGCGCGGCGAGCGCTCTCGGACCACGACGCGCGGACGTTCACCCGGCGGGAGGCGATCGACCGCGACCTCTTCGGCGACCGCCCGGTCTCAGACCGGTTCCGACGGCGCTGCGGCGACCTGATCGTCACGCACCGCGACTCGGGAGTGTGGTTCGGCGACGTTGAGCCGGAGAAACTGTCGTACGTCGGGATGCACGGCGGGCTCAACCCGGCGGAGATGCTGGTCCCGTTCGCGGCGGCCCGCGCCTCGGCGCTCGACTGACGCGGCGCGCGGTCCGGACTCGACGCCGGCCTCTGCCGGGTGTCTTTCGTCGACCTCCCGGGCTTACCCGTCGTAGGGCCACCGCCCGCCCGTCTTCAGCTCCTCGACGTACCCCTCGTCGATGGCGTCGCGGATCGACTCCCGCGATCGGTGGTCCGCCGCCACGTCACCCGTCGCGAACCGGTAGACGGCCGCGGTCACGAGCGTCGCCACCTCGCGGAGGTCGCGGGAGTCGAGCTTGTCGAGGGTGTCGGCGTGAGTGTGGCCCCAGCCGCGCCCTGACTGGTCGCTCGTCGTCGACGCCATCACGGCCGGGATTCCCTCCTGAACGAACGCCCACTGGTCGCCGTGGGGCGAGATCGTCTCGCCGGTCGTCAGGGGGGCATCGAACGCGTCCGCGACCGCCTCGAACGGCTCGCGCATCCCGTCGAACCCGTTCGTCCCCACGCGGAGGTTCCGCGAGCTACACGCGCCGTCGAGGTTCACCACGCAGGCGATATCCTCCTTCGGGGTCGTCTCCGCCGAGTGGTATGCCCCCCACAGCCCGATCTCCTCCGAGCCGAAGGTGACGAGGCGCACCCGCGTGTCGAGGTCGCCCTCGACCGTCGCGAGCAGGCGACCGACCTCCGCGACGAGCGCCGACCCCGCGCCGTTGTCGTTGGCGCCGTCGCTCACGTCGTGGGCGTCGACGTGGGCGGTGAGGTACACCGCCTCCTCGGTGTCCGGGCCGACCTCCGCGACCGCGTTCACCGAGGTCGTCGGCTCGTTGCGGCAGTCGACGTCGAGCGAGACGGTCGGGCGGTCGGCTCCCGAGCCGCGGCCGCTTCCGCCGTCGCCGTCCGCGGCCGTCTCGGCGAGCCGCGAGAGCCGGTCGCCGACCTCCTTCGAGACGCCGACGGCGGGGATCGGCCCCGGTCGGTTGTGGTACCCGATCTCGCCGGTGGGCGGGAGCGCCCCCTCGATGTGGTTCCGGAAGACGAACCCGACCGCGCCGCGTTCCGCCGCCGCGACGTACTTCTCCATCCGGTGGATCCACCGGTCGTGGCTCTCCGGCGTGCGAGAGGAGGCCATCGCGACCGCGCCGTCCAGCGCCTCGCCCGCGGCCGCGAACTCCTCGTCGGTGCCGTCGCCGACGTCGACGAGGGGGGCCGTCACCTCGCCGCTCGGGGTCCCGGGCAGCGCGATCACCTCGTGGGAGTTCCCGTGGTGCCGCTCCACCGCGCCCGACACCGACAGCGAGGAGTCGCCGCGCCACCAGCCGGGGATCTCGAACTCGTCGAGCCCGGCGTTCCGCAGGCCGGCCGCCTCGAACGCCTCGACGACGCGCTCCGCGCCGCGCCGCTCCCCGGTCGATCCCGCCATCCGGTTCCCGATGTCGGTCAGGTCCGTGAGGAGGCTCCACCCGAAGTCGCTCGTCCGCGCGTCGCCCACGACGCGGTCCGGTAGCTCGGTCATACGGTTCGGTAGTGCCCCGAGCGAAAAGGGGTTGCGGGAGTCGCGGATCGCCTCGTCTGGCTTCGCGAGGCCGTACCGGTTCACTTCCACTCCTCGGCGTCCTCGGCGGCCTGCATCTCTCCTTTAGCTCGTCTCGGCGCCCGCCGAACCGTCAGCGCGATCACGACGACGTAGAACCCGCCGACGAGCGCGAGCACGAGCGCGCCAGGGATCGGCCCAACCGACGCCGTCGCGACGACGCCGTTTCCGGCGGCGGTGAACACCGTGAGCCGCACGACCCACGCGGCGACGAGGACGGAGACGAGCGGCGCGTACACCCGTCGGAGACGCCGCGAGACCGCCTCGACGGCCGGCATCTTGATCGTCGGCTCGCGGAGGTCCTCGCTCAGCAGCGCCCGCCAGTTCGACTGCTCGACGCCCTCCGGATCGAGGGCGTTCGCGAACACGTTCTCCTCCAGCAGCCGGACGCGGGACCGCCACACGTCGAAGGTGCGGTACCGACGCGTCTCGATGCCGAGGAAGACGCTGAGCATGACGAGCCCGATGAGCAGCACGTAGTGCGGCCGCGACGCGCTCGAGAAGGTCCACGTGAGCAGAGACGCGGTCACCACGACCGCCCAGTTGGTCGTGCGGTCGATGCGGGTCCGCCACGAGCTCGTCCGTCCGAGCTCGCCGCGGTATGCGTGGCCCATCAGCGAGAGGAAATCGGACCGGTCGCCGGCGGCCTCGGCGGCGACCTCGCGCTCCTCCCGAGACTCGGGGTCGAAGTCCTCCGACGGTTCGGACATACCGACCCGTACCGAGGCGGGGCAGGTAAAAGCGAGGCGAGACTCAGGCGGGGTCCGCCGCGGTCACCTCGACGTCGACCTCGTCGGGGTCGACGCCGATCCGCGCGAACTGCGTCCGGACGTGGTCGCGGGCCGCCTCGACCGCCTGGTCGCGCGTGTCGAACCCGCGGGGCATCGGCTCCTCGAAGGCGACGCGGATCTCCTCGCCGTCGACGACGAGCGGGGAGCCGCCGCTCTCGACCTCGTAGAAGGAGTCGCACACCCACACGTACGGCGCGTCCTCGTCGGGCGCGCCCTTGTACGCCGGCGGCTCTTCGCCGCGCTCGAACACCGTACCGGTGAGGTCCGTCCCGCCTCCGCTGCCGCGAACGAGTATCATGGCACGGGTACGGGGTCGAGCGGGATAAGCGCGCCGCGGGAGGGGTTCCCGTGCGTCCCGGCGGGAGGGCAAACGCTTTCGGCCCGGCGGTCGGTGGATACGCCATGACGCTGGAGGATTTCACCGAGTTCACCGGAGACGGTGACGGCGACGGCGGCGCGCCGAGCGAGGCCGACGGCGGAGGCGACTCCACGGCCGACGGCGGGGTTGCCTCGGCGGCCGACGGCGGGAGTGCGGCCGATGCGGGGGGTGATTCGGCGACCGAAGCCGGGACCGCTGACGCGCGCGGCGACGCGGAAGACGAGGCGTTCGCCGCCTACGACGCGACGCCGGCCGGCAGCGACGCGGGGCTCGGCGTCGTGTCGGTCTCTCAGGGGCTCCGCGTGGCCGAGGAGGAAGACGAGACGTCGCTGAAGGCGTTCGTCACGACCGGCAACCGCGAGTCGGTGCGGCTCGGAAAGTACCTCCTGATCCCGTACCCGGACGGCGAGCGGCTGTTCTGTCGGATCACGGGACTGGAGTACGCGCAGGAGTTCCAGTCCGACGACGCGACCGAGATCCACGCCCGCCGGCAGATGCGCCGCGACGAGTTCGCCGAGCGCGACTACAAGTTCGTCGCCGACCTGGAGCCGATGTCCGTCGTCTACGGCGAGGGCGAGGGGATGAAACGCCGGATGACGGACCGCGTGCCGAAGCCGGGCGCGGTCGTCGAGGAGGCCGACGACGACGCCGAGATCAAGACGGGGCTGAAGATCCCCGACGACGGCGTCTTCCTCGGCCACCTCTCCGTCGGGGGCGAGAAGGTCCGCACCGCGGCGGAGCCCCCGACGGTCGACTACCGCGTCAAGGACGACTACGGCGACGGCGACCCGCTCGCGTTCCGGCACACGCTCGTCGCCGGCGGCACCGGTTCCGGGAAGACCCACGCCTCGAAGAACGTCCTCCGCCAGTACCTCGACTCCGACCGAACCTACCCGATGGGCGACGGCCGCGAATCGCGAATGGCAGTCGTCCAGTTCGACCCGCAGGACGAGTACGCGCAGATGCACGACGACAACCCCGACCTCGACGACGCGTTCGCGCGCCGGCTGGAACGCGAGGGGATCGCCCACGGGGGCCACGACGACACCGTCGCCCTCGTGCCCCGCGTCGCGAACGCGACGTACCCCGGCGAGGGGCACCGCGCCGAGCGCGTCGAGTTCACGATCCCCTTCTCGCTGGCGAAGGACATGCCGTGGCTGGTCGCCGGCTCCGGGCTCAACGACAACCAGTACCCCGCGCTGTTGACCCTCATCAACCGGTTCTTCGACAACTACGGCGACGCGGGCACCTACAGCGAGTTCCTCTCGTACCTCGACGACCCGGCGCTCAAAGAGGAGCTCCACGAGAGCGGTCGGATCCACGAGGCGACGTTCGACGCGGTCAAACGGCGGGTCCGCGGGGTCCCGAGCGGGATCTTCGATCAGGACGCGAAGCCGATCACGGAGCTGGACCACACCCTCGTGCGCCCCGGCGGGCTCTCGGTCGTCCCAACCTACCACCTGCCGACCTCCCGGCAGAAGGAGATCGTCGTCCTCGCGGTCGCGGGGCTACTCGTCGACGACAAGCTCTCGAACGACCCGGAGAGCGACCGGATCAAGGAGACGCCGCTCCTCGTCGGGATGGACGAGGCGCACAACTTCCTCGCCGACGCCGACAACGTCCAGGCCCAGAAGGTGGTCCAGAAGTTCACGGAGGCCGCGAAGCAGGGCCGAAAGGAGCGGCTGGGCCTGTTCCTGATCACGCAGGACCCCCAGGACGTGGCCGAGTCGGTGTTCAAGCAGGTGAACACGAAGATCGTCTTGAACCTCGGCGACGAGGACGCGATCTCCAGCGTCAACATCCCGTCGAACCTCGCCGGCAAGGTGCCGTACATGGAGAAGGGGCAGATGGTCGTCTACTCGCCGGACAACTCCGAGCCCGTCGAGCTGATCGGCCTCTCGGAGTGCGTGACGCGGCACGACTGAGACGAGCGCCGCGCGGCCGGCGAGCGCTCCGCGACCGACTGCCCCGCCGCCCGGTCCCGGCCTACGGCCTCGCGGTGAATTGTCGCCGACTCGAACTCATCGCCGCCCTTTTTGTCCGGAGCAGTCGAACCGCCGCGTATGAGCAAGCGCATCCTCGTCGCGGTGGACGGGTCGGAAGAGGCGGCCGAGGCGCTGCGGTTCGCGGCCGACGAGTGGCCGGACGCCGACCTCACGGCCCTTCACGTGATCAACCCCGCCGACTCGGCGACGGGCGCCGACGGCGGGTTCCCGGGCGCGTCCGACCAGTGGTACGAGAGCGCCAAGCAGCGCGGCGAACGGGTCCTCGCCGAAGTGTCGGAGATAGTCGACCGGGATGTCGAGACGCGGCTGGAGGTCGGCCGCCCGACGAAGACGATCCTCGGCGTCGCGGGCGGCGAGAAGCCGGTCGGCGAAGACGGCGAGGACGGCGAGCCGTTCGACCACCTCGTGCTGGCGAGCCGGGGCCGGACCGGCCTCTCGCGGGTCCTCCTCGGCAGCGTCGCTGAGGGCGTGGTGCGCCGCGCCGAGGTGCCCGTCACGGTCGTCCGCTGAGCGCGCTCCGCTGACGAGGCGGTCCGGCTACCCCTCGGCGCGCTCGGCCGCGACCACCTCGCCGACCATCGACCACCCCTCCTCGTCGGGTCCGGAGCGGCCGAGCAGGATGTCCTCGTAGTCCTCGGAGCTGATCAGGCGGAACTCGGCGTCGGCGTCGCCGTCGGTTCGGACGCCCTCGCCGCGGAACTCCCGCTGGAAGAACTCCGTCGACGAGAACTCGAAGACGCCGGTCTCGCCGGAGTCGAGTTCGAGCCGAACCGGTCGGGGCTGGACGTTGTGGATCCGCTTCGCGATCGGGTTGAGATCCGGCATACCGACGTGTCGGTCCGGTCCGCTCATAAGTGGCCGCCTCCGCGGACGGCCCGAACCCGGACGGTGCGGAGGGCACGCACCCCGATGACGCGGACCGCGGTGTAACGGGTCGGAATCGAAAGCGGCGCCGGAAAGCGGAGAGCCGGAAAAAAGCGTTACTCGTCGAGGACGTCGTCGTACTCGCCGGCGTCGACGCGGTCGTCGAACGTCCTGGCGTCCTCGCCCTCGATGGTGACGCCGAGGGAGGCGCAGGTGCCGCCGACCTCCTTGGCGGCGGCCTTCGTGTCGTACGCGAGCAGGTCGCTCGACTTCTGCTCGGCGACCTTCTTCACCTGTTCGATCGACATGTCGGCGACGAAGTTCTCCTGCGGCTCGCCGGAGCCGGTGTCGAAGCCGGCCTCGTCCTTGATGAGCTCCGCCGTGGGCGGCACGCCGACCTCGATGGTGAAGGAGCCGTCGTCGTCGTACTCGACGGTGACGGGCACCTCCATGCCGTCGAAGGCAGCGGTCTCGTCGTTGATCTCCTCGACGACGTCCTGAACGTCCACCGGCGTCGGTCCGAGCTCGGGACCGAGCGGCGGGCCGGGGTTGGCCTGCCCGCCGGGGACGAGCGCTTCGATAGTTCCAGCCATGTCCGTACGAACCCGACGCCGACTTTTAACGGTTGTTCTTTCGGGCAGGGGGCGATAGCGGTTCGCATACGGCGTCCCGACGCCCCGCCGGAAGGGGTTCCCGTCCCGCCGGTCGAGCGGCGACGAGCGCGGCTACGCGTCCGTCGCGACGGGGTCGTTCCCGCCGGCCTCGCCCGCGGCCTGCCCCGGCAGGAACGTCCCGGTCTCCCGTCGGACTCCGAAGAGGAGGACGACGCCGGCCAGCAGCGGGAGGGCGGCGCAGGCGGCGTAGATCGGCGTGAAGCCGACCGCCTCGATGAGGGGGAGCGACACCATGGGGCCGAGCCCGCCCCCCACGTCGCCGAGGACGTTGTTCGTTCCCGAGGCGCGCCCCATGCGCTCGTCGGGGGTGAGGTCAGCGAGCAGCGCCATCATCGGGCCGCTCGTCCCGCCCTGTCCCGCGCCGATGAAAACGCAGGCGAGACCCAAGGAGAGGACCGAGCCGGCCCGCGCGAGCAGCAGGAACCCGACGAACGAGACGACGAGGAAGGTCAGGAGGATCGGCGTGCGGGAGTCGCGGGTGTCGGAGACGCGTCCGCCGACGAGCATGAAGAACGCCGCCGAGAGGACCGTTCCGGCCATGAACAGCCCGGAGGTGCCCTGCGGGGCGAGACCGAACAGCGAGATGTCGTTCGCGCCGAGGAACAAGACGAGCGTGGAGAACAGCGCGCCGATGTACGCGAACATCAGTCCGAAGTTGACCAGCCCGACCGTCAGCGCCGGGACGGCGGTGTCGATCTCCCACGGCCTGATCGAGTCGTCGGAGCGGTCGCCGGTGACGTGCGTCTCCGGGACGTACCGGTAGGCGACCGCGCTCGCGGTGAGCGCGAAGGCGGCGGCGACGGCGAAGGCGGCGACGTTGCCCGCGAGCGCGGAGACGACGCCGCCGAGGACGAGGCCGGCCGGGAACCCCACCGTGATCCCGCCGCGGACGATCCCCATGTTCGTCCCCCGCGAACCGCTGTCGGAGAGGTCGGCCGCGATGGTGTACGCCGTCGCGAACACCGCCGCGGAGCCGAGCCCCCAGAGGACCCGCGCGAGCAGGAACCACGTCTCGGGCGCGACGGCGACGCCGATCGGGGCGAACCACTGCTCGGGACCGACGACCAACGGGCCGACGGCGAACGCGGGGAGCGAGGCCGCGAGTGGACGGAGCGCCTCCGCGGGGGGCATCGCGAGCGCGACGACGTAGCCGAGCGTGGCGACCCCCTCGACGAACAGCCCGGCGACGAACGGCGTCCGGGTCCCGTACCGGTCGACGAGGGCGCCGGCGGGCGCGTTCGCGATGAGTCGAACCCACCGGTTCGCGGAGAGGATCGCGCCGACCATGAACGCGGAGATACCGAGGACTGCGCCGAGGTTCGGGAGGATCGGGAAGACGACGCCGCCGCCGAAGCCGACGAAGAACGTGCTCGCGATCACCGCGAGCAGCACCGGCGGCGGTCGCTCGAACCCGAAGCGGCTCATTCGCCGGGGTCCGTGGACCTGCCGGCCGCTCCGTCGTCGTCGACCGATTCGTCAGGGTCGGCGTCGCCCCGGAGCGCGTCGACCGACTCGTCGAGCGGCGGCAGTTCCACGCCCTCCGCGAGCAGCGGGCCGACGATCCGCCGGAGCGTCGCCTCTGCGACCTCGCGGGTGTAGCCGGCCGCGTCGTCGTCGCGCCCGGCGCCGGCGAGGGTGATCTGTCTGGTCCGGGCGCCGTCGAGGGTGGCCACGAGCAGCGCCGCCGTCTCCTCCGCGTCGACGTCGCGGAAGACGCCGACATCGATCCCGTCCCCGAGGATGTCGGCGACGGTGCCCCGCAGCAGCCGGTCGCTGCGCGCCAGCTGCTCGCGGATCCGCTCGTTGAACGGTCCCTGCGTGCGCAGCTCCAACAGGGCGATGTGGAACGCCTCGCGGTCGGCCTCGTCGGGCGCGAAGACGAACCACCCGACGAACTGGACCAGCCGCTCGACGGGCGGGTCGTCGGCGCGGGCCGCGATCCGCTCCTCCGAGTCGGTGACGACGTAGTCGAGGAAGGCGACGAGCAGGTCCTCCTTCGTGTCGTAGTGGTAGTGGAGCAGCGACTTGCTCTTCGAACACTCGTCGGCGATGTCCTGCATCGTCAGGTCGGCGTACCCGTGAGCGCGGAGGGCGCTGTACACCCCGTCCATGATCTCCTCCGCCGCGCTCGGCGCGTCGCTCATTGACTGACCAGTCAGTCAACGAGCGGTAAATCCCTATCGGTCGGGGTCGGATCGGGCGTCTCGCCGTCGGCGCCGACCGGGCCTACCGCCCGCGGTGGCCCGCGATCCGGAGCGGCCGCTCGAAGGTGAAAGCGGTCGAAAAGCCGATTCGCCTCGGGTGTCGTCGCCGACTTACAGACGGGTGACGTTCGACGCGCGCGGACCCTTGTCCGCCTCCTCGATGTCGAACTCGACTTCCTGACCCTCTTCGAGGTCCGGACCGCCGACGTCCTCCATGTGGAAGAACACGTCCTCGTCCGCGTCGTCAGTCGAAATGAAACCGTAGCCGCCAGTGTCGTTGAAGAAATCGACTTCGCCTTTCGCCATTGCGACCGAAGAAGCGGGAGTGGAACATAAAAGGCTTCCGTGACGGTGCGGTCCCTGAAACCCGGTCTCACGGGCCGGTCCGACCGCGTCGCGCCGCCGCGAGCCGGCTCTCGCGGAGCGTTCAAAAATCCGCCATTTCGGGTCGTTGCGTCCGTTTCGCGGGCGTTCGTCGCTCGCCGAGATCCGGGAGCGAGCCCCGCCGTGTTAGTAACTACTATACGACCCCGGTTCAGAACCGTTAGGTATGAGTCAGTCGTACAATCGAGGCCTCATCGAGGACTTCGGCCGTTGGCGGGAGTTCGAGGCGGGGATGTGGGCGTGGATCTTCCACAAGTTCACCGGATGGGTGCTCATCGGGTACCTGTTCACGCACATCGCCGTGTTGAGTACGGGGATTCCGGCGGCCGGCGCCAGCGAAGCCGCGATCGCCGCGGGCAACGACGTGTACACGCAGACGATCGTCTCGCTGGAGGGGCTGCTGCTCGTCCGCATCCTGGAGGTCGGCCTGCTGGCGGTCGCCGTCTTCCACATGCTCAACGGCACCCGGCTCCTCCTCACCGACCTCGGCATCGGGTTGGACGCACAGGACAAGAGCTTCTACGCGTCGCTAGTCCTCACCGGAGCGATCACCGTCGCGTCCGTGCCGACGTTCATCGCGGGGGCGTTCTGAGATGGCCGAGCGCTACTCCTCGTTCCAGTCGGGCGGCCGGATGTGGCTGCTCCAGCGGATCACGGCGGTGTTCCTGCTGGTCGTGTTGGCGTTCCACTTCTTCCTGCTCCACTTCGTCCACCACGCCGACGAGGTGTCGTTCCTCGCCAGCTCCGGCCGGATGGAGCAGCTGAGCTACTACTCGCTGATGATCCTCTTCCTCGTGACAGCGACGTTCCACGGGGTCAACGGCGTCTACAACGCGCTGGTCAACCAGGGGCTCACCGGCACGAAACGCACAGTGATCAAGTGGACGCTCGTCGCCGCGAGCGTCGTGCTGATCGCGCAGGGAATCCGCACCGCGAACGCGTGGGCGGGCATCGGACTCTACTGAACCGACAATGAGCACGCAAATTCCGAAGCAGACCGAGGAATCGACCGAGGCCGAAACCGAGACGGAGCCGGCCTCGAAGGGCGAGGAGCGCCGCGCCGAGAAGCGGCGCCGCGCGGCCGAGCGCCGCCAGCAGCGACAGGAGGAGGAAGCGAAAAAGGCGGCCGCCGACGAGAGCACGGTCGAGCTGAAGGTGTTCCGCTACGACCCGCAGGTCGAGGGGAAACAGGAGCCGCGGTTCGACACCTTCCACGTCCCGTTCACGAAGGGGATGACCGTCCTCGACGCGCTGATGTACGCGCGAGACACGTACGACTCCTCGCTCACGTTCCGCCACTCCTGCCGGCAGGCGGTGTGCGGCTCCGACGCGATGTTCGTCAACGGCGGCCAGAAGCTTGCCTGTAAGACGCAGATATCGGACCTCGAGGAGCCGGTCCGCGTCGAGCCGCTCCCCCACGCCGAGGTGACGAAGGACCTCGTCGTCGACATGGAGCACTTCTACGAGCAGATGGAGGCCGTCGAGCCGTACTTCCAGACGGACGAGTACCCGGACGGCGAGCTCGAAGAGCAGCGCCAGGACCGGGAGAACCGCGAGAAGATCAAGATGTCCACGCGCTGTATCTGGTGTGGCGCGTGTATGTCCTCGTGTAACGTCGCCGCGGGGGACAACGAGTACCTCGGGCCGGCCGCGATCAACAAGGCGTACCGGTTCGCGATGGACGAGCGCGAGGGCGAGGAGATGAAACAGAAGCGCTTAGAGATCATCGAGCAGGAGCACGGCGTCTGGCGGTGTCAGACGCAGTTCTCCTGTACGGAGGTGTGCCCGAAGGACATCCCCCTCACCGAGCACATCCAGGAGCTGAAGCGCGAGGCGGTCAAAAACAATCTGAAGTTCTGGTAATCCCGACAGACAGTATCAAGGGACTTCGGAACTTACGAAATTACATACCAACAATGTACGAACACGATGTCGTCGTCGTCGGGGCCGGCGGGGCGGGACTCCGGGCGGCGATCGCGGCACAGGAAGCGGGCGCGGACGTGGCGATGGTGTCGAAGCTCCATCCCGTCCGGTCGCACACGGGCGCGGCAGAGGGCGGGATCAACGCGGCGCTGCGCGACGCCGACTCCTGGCAGGACCACGCGTACGACACGATGAAGGGGTCCGACTACCTCGGCGACGCGCCCGCGGTCGAGGCGCTCTGTCAGGAGAGCCCCGAGGAGGTCATCCGCCTCGAACACTGGGGGATGCCGTTCTCCCGCGAGGACGACGGGCGCGTCTCGCAGCGACCGTTCGGCGGCCTGTCCTTCCCGCGTACGACGTACGCGGGCGCCGAGACCGGCCACCAGATGCTCCACACGATGTACGAGCAGGTGGTCAAACGCGGGATCACGGTGTACGACGAGTGGCACGTGATGGACCTGGCCGTCACCGACGAGGACGATCCCGCGGAGCGGACCTGCCACGGTGTCGTCGCGTACGACATCCAGAGCGGCGAGATAAGCGGCTTCCGCGCCGAGAACGGCGTCATCCTCGCGACCGGCGGGATGGGGCAGGTGTTCGACCACACCACTAACGCGGTGGCGAACACCGGCGACGGCGTCGCGATGGCGTACCGAGCCGGCGTCCCGATGGAGGACATGGAGTTCATCCAGTTCCACCCGACGACGCTGCCGTCGACCGGCGTCCTCATCTCCGAGGGCGTCCGCGGCGAGGGGGGAATCCTCTACAACAGCGAGGGCGAGCGGTTCATGTTCGAACACGGCTACGCGAACAACGACGGCGAGCTCGCCTCCCGCGACGTCGTCTCCCGCGCCGAGCTGACCGAGGTCAACGAGGGGCGCGGCATCGAGGACGAGTACGTTCACCTCGACATGCGCCACCTCGGCGAGGAGCGCATCCTCGACCGCCTGGAGAACATCCTCCACCTCGCGGAGGACTTCGAGGGCGCCGACGGGCTCACGGAGCCGATGCCGGTCAAGCCCGGCCAGCACTACGCGATGGGCGGCATCGAGACGAACGAGTTCGGCGAGACCGTCATCGACGGGCTGTACGCCGCCGGCGAGTGCGCCTGCGCCTCCGTCCACGGGGCGAACCGCCTCGGCGGTAACGCGCTGCCGGAGCTCATCGTCTTCGGCAAGCGCGCCGGCCGCCACGCCGCCGGCGAGGAGATGGGTGAGGCCGAGATCGAGACCGGCCGCTCGGGCGACTGGCAGCCCGCCGACTACGAGTTCGGTGTCGAGGTCGGCGAGACGAGCGGTTCGGGGACGGCCGCGGCCGACGGCGGCGCCGTGGCGACCGACGCCGAGAGCGTCCTCGGCGGCGCCGTCGACCGAGCGCAGGAGCGCGTCGACGAACTGCTCTCGCGGAAGGGCCGCAACCACGCCGAGATCCGCTCCGCCGTTCAGGAAACGATGACGGACAACGTCAACGTGTTCCGCGAGGAAGGCCGGCTTGAGGAGACGTTAGCCGACCTCCGCGAGGCCCGCGAGGCGTACAAGGACGTCGCGGTGTCGGACCCGTCCCGGACGTTCAACACCGACCTCATCCACACGATCGAGACGCGGAACATCTTGGACCTCGCGGAGGCGCTGACGATGGGCGCGCTCGCTCGCGAGGAGTTCCGAGGCGCCCACTGGCGCAAGGAGCACCAGGAGCGCAAAGACGAGGACTGGCTGAAGCACACGCTCGTCTCGTGGAACGACGGCGAGCCGGAACTGTGGTACAAGCCGGTCGTCCTCGAGGGCGAGAACAAGACGTACGAGCCGAAGAGCCGGTCGTACTGAACCGCCCGGGACGCTCGGTCGCCCGCGGCGGCGCGTCGCGGCTCCGACCTCTTGGGCCGGAGTTCGCCCGGTCCGGTCGCGGCCCCCGATCTGTCCGGCGGCGGCCCCGGATCGTTTCGCCCGATCGATCCGGATCGTTCACGGTTCCTTATCCGTCGACGGTCGAAACCGAGCGTCGATACGCGTCGATTCGCCGTTCGTCGATCGACGTTATCGGTCCGATTTGAGAGAAAAATGGCTTCAGGGCCGTTCTCAGACCGATTCACGCTGTTTCGACAAACGTTGAATAGGGGGTTTATTATCGTCGAACCCGTCATATCGGACAAGATGATCGAGACGGAGACCGCGTCCGCGGCGGCCCCCGCGCTGCCCCGGGAGCTCCAGTCGCCCCGCGCCAAGCTCGTGTACCTGTACCTGACCACGAACGGCGACGCCACGGTGTCCGAGATGGGCGAGTCGCTCGGGATGAAGAAGCTCTCCCTGTACAGCATCCTGAAGACCCTCCGCAGCGAGGGACTCGTCGACTGCGACGGCGACCGGTACGTCCCGAACTGAACGGGCCGCGCCACCGCCGCACGCTGCTTTTCACGCTCGTTCCGCACCGCCTCGTTCTCGTACGGCCCTCCCCGGCGGAGCGTTTAGGGACGCGGAGCCCACAGAGCAACCGTGGACGCGAATCAGACGGATTTCGAGAACCCGTTCGCGATGGACGCCGACTGCGAGAACTGCGCCGAGCTGTGCGGCGCTCGCGACCGCGTCGTTCACGGCTACGGCGACGTCGGCGCGGAGTTCCTCGTCGTCGGGACCGGCCCCACGGAGGCCGCCGAGCGCAACGGCGTCCCCTTCACCGGCGCGGGCGGCGGCGAACGCGTCCAGTCGATCTTCGCCGACCTCGGGTTCGTCCGGTCGGCGCCGGACGCCGCGGAACCGGACGTACAAAACCTCTTCTTCACGAACCTCACGCGGTGTCGCCACCCCGACCGCGAGCCGACGGACCGGGAGGTCGACACCTGCGAGCCCTTCCTCAACGCGGAGATCCGGATGATAAACCCCCAGATCATCGTGCCGGTCGGCGACCGACCGCTCCGCGAGCTGGCGGTCGAGTACACGACTCGCCGGCCCGACTCGTTCGACGTCGACGCGGAACACGCGACGACGATTCGCGGACGCGGGTTCGAGCTCGTGCCGATGAAAGAGCCGAGCGAGATGAGCGACGCCGAGGCGGACGCCTTCTGCGACCACATGCGCGAGAACGTCCTGAGCCGGGACTACCGGCAGACGAAGGGCCGACAGAGCCGCTGAGCGGTCGCGGCCTCTCTTGAGCGTCGCTCAGTCGTCGAGGTCGATGTCCTCGATGATTCCCTCCGTCGCGTCCTTGCTGTCCGCGCCGAACGCGCAGTCGACGATGATGTGCCCGCCGAGCGTCGTCGGCGAGATCACCTGGTCGGCGCCGGCGCGCCGGAGCTTGTCGACGTTCTCCCGCTGCGTCACCGCCGCGACGATGCGCACGTCGGGATTGAGCTGGCGGGCGGTGAGGATGGCCAGCGCGTCGTGCGCGTCGTCTTCGGTGGCGGCGACGACCGCCCGGGCCCCGTCGAGGTTCACGTGTTCGAGCGGGTCTACGTCGCTGGGATCCGCGGTGTACACCGGGATGTCGCGGTCAGCGAGCCGCCTCGCGGCGGCCTCGTCCGGCGTCACCACGGCGTACTCGACGCCGTCGCGGGCGTCGAGCTCTTCGAGTATCGGTTCCGTCAGGTCCCCGTAGCCGAGCACGAGGACGTGGTCGTCGAGGAGGTCGATCTGTCTGTCGGTCATCTTTCCGAGCGCCTTGGAGAGCTGCGCCTCGATGGCGGGCGTGAGGAGGACCCCGAGCGCCACCGCGAAGGCGGCGACGTTCACCACGAGCGAGGAGAGCGCGAACAGCTGCGCGATGTCGGAGGCGGGACCGGTCGCGGGGTGGACGTCGCCGTACCCCACCGTCGAGGCGGTGACGACGGTGAAGTAGAAGGCGTCGACGATCGTCTCGATGCCCTCGAACTGGTCTCTGAGGGCGTACGACCCGAGCGTCCCGTACGCGACCGCCCCCACGAGCGCCGCGCCCGCGGCCAACTGCGTCGGGGAGGGCCTGAAGTCCCGGTCGAACCGGCCCCGGTTGACCACGAGCGTCGGCACGGAGAGGAGCGACAGCGCCACGAGCGGGAACGACAGGACGGAGGCCTGCATCAGCCCCTGAAGTGCCGTCAGCGGCAGCAACACGGCCGTGGTGTACCACCCGATCCGGTAGCCGTTCCGGAGCGCGAACCCGCTCCCGAACATCGCGAAGCCGGTTATCGTCCCGGTGAACCCGACCGTCTGGCGGACGACCGGGAGCACGTACGGGGCGAGCGGCCCGTCGACGCCGAGCCCCCCGATCTGGGCCAGCCCGGCGAGGATCGACAGCACCGCGACCGCGAACGTCAGGAGGATCGACGCCCGAACGGTCACCCAGTCCCGGGTCAGCTCCATGTTCCCGGGTCGCCGAGACCGAACTTAAACCCCGCGAGGCCGCCGCGGAATCGATCCGACGGGCGCTCCGCGCGTCGCTCGCGCCGGTACTGGTTTAACCGCGCCGCGGATTGGACGCCGTATGTCGCTGCCCGTCGAGATCGTCTTCGGCGTCTACCTCGGCGTGATCACCGGGATCGTTCCCGCGCTGGTGGCCGGGACCCTCGGGTTCGTGTTCAAGTACGTCACCGACGTGACGATCCCCGGGCTCGGAGTGGTCGTGCTGTCGCTCGCGATCGCCGGCGTCAACGGCGGCCTGCTCGCGCTCAACGACGAGACGATTCGGTCGTCGGAGCGCGCGCCAGCGATCCTCACGGCGATCGTCGTGGTGTTGATGATCTCGCTGTACGCCCACGCGCAGGGGGACCGCCTCGGCGCCAGCGCCCCCAAGCGGATCTCGCTCAAGCAGCTCCGCGACCGCACGCTCTCGACGGACGTGATCGAGCTCGTCGGCGGCCGCGGGCGCGTCTCCGTCGAGGTCGCCGGCGAGGTGACCGACATCGAGGGGTACCCGCCGCTGCCGGCGGACACGCGCGCCGCGATCCTCGACGGCGACTGGACGTTTCCGGCCGACCTCCCGCTCGCGGAGCTGGAAGACCGGTTCGCGGAGCGGCTCCGCACCGAGTTCGACCTGGCCGACGTGTCGGTCCGGATCGACGAACAGGCGCGCGCGACGGTGTCGGCCGCCCCGCCGACCGGCGCGCTCTCGAAGCGGGTGCCCGCCGGGAAGCGCGCGGTGTCGGTGTCGGCGCTCGTGCCGACCGGGATCGCCCGCGGCGACGTCGTTCGCGTGATAACGCCGGATATCGACGTCGAGGGCGCCGTCATCGCCGCGCAGTCGAGCGGGAAGCCGGAGCCGGGCGCCGGGGCGGCGTCGACTGTGGTTCCCCCCGCGGGCGACGACGCGGATTCGGAGGACTTCCGAACCGACGGCGGAGAGACGGACGTTCCCTCGCCCCCGGCGGCGACCGCGCCCACGACGACCGGGGGTGAGGGGCGGGTGACGCTCGCCGTCGACCGCTCCGAGGCGACGGATCTCCTCCGCGCCGACCGCGGGCGCGTGCTGGTACTGTCGCGAGGCACCCGCCGCGAGTACGAGCTCACGGCCCTGCTCCGGCGGGCGGGGAAGCGGTTCCGCAAGGTCACCGTCGCCGCCGGCGGACCGTTGGACGGGCACACCATCGGCGAGGCCGAGGTCCGCGAAGCCTACGACGTTGCCGTCCTCGCGGCCCGTCACGGCTCGTGGCGCGTCGCGCCCGACGGGACGCAGCCGCTGTCGGCGGGCGACGACCTGTTCGTCGTGGGGAGCCGCGACGCGCTCGACCGGTTCGCGGAGGTGGCCGCGTGAGCCCCGCGCTCGGTGCGGTCGCGGCCGTCGGCGTCTCCCTCGCCGCCGCTGATGTCCCCCTCGCCGCCGTCGAGGTCGGATTCGCGCGGCCGCGACAGGCGGCCGTCACGCTCGTCACGTTCGCGGTCGTCGCCGCCCTCCTGACCGGGGGCGCGGCGCTCTCATACCGCTGGTACTTCCGAACGGCGATCCCCGAGGGGGTGACCGGGCTGCTGGGCGTCGCGGTCGTCGCGCTGTATCTCAACACGACCTCGCTGGGGTCGGTCGCGATCGGCGACAATCCGACCCTGTTGGCGCCCGAGAGCGTGTTCTTCAACCTCGTCTCGCTCGGCGTCGCAGTGGTGATGGCGCCCGTCGGCCGATACGCGGGCGACAGGCTCGCGGTCGACGTGTTCGCGCTCTCCGGCGCCAAGCAGCTCGACGGCGAACTCAGCGGGGTCGTGCGCGCTGTCGGGCGGTTCACGGCGGTGACGCTCCCACCGGCCGACGAGATCGGTGACATGGAGACGTACGACCCCGTCTCCCCGGAGAAGAAGGACGAGATCGCCGAGAAGACGCTGCTCTTCCCCCGGAAGCTCTCTCCGGAGTCGCTCCGCGAACGGCTCGTCACCCGGCTCAAAGACGAGTACGGCGTCGGCTACGTCGACGTCGACCTCGACGCGGACGGGTCGGTCGAGTACTTCGCGGTCGGCTCCCGCGCCGCCGGGCTCGGCCCGACGCTCGCGCCGGAGTCGGCGGCGGTGGCGGTGGCGGCCGACCCGCCGAACAACGCCACCGCCGGGGACACGGTCCAGCTGTGGCGCGACGACCCGGAGCCGGAGCGCGTCGCGACCGGCGAACTGCGGGGCGTCGCCGGCGACGCGGTCACCGTCGCGCTCGACGAGTCGGACGCCGAACGCCTGACCGACCAAGGCGGCTATCGGCTCGTGACGCTCCCCGCCGAGCCGCGGGCGGATCGCGAGTTCGCCTCGCTGCTGCGGAGCGCGGACGAGACGATGGCCTCGGTCACGGTCGCGGCCGGGAGCGACCTCGACGGGAGCACCGTCGGCGAGGTCGGCGCCGTCGTCGCCGCGGTCCGACCGGCGGCGGGGTCCGTCCAGCCGATCCCGCCGCACGACTACGCGTTCGGCGCTGGCGACCTGGCGTACCTCGTCGGGCGTCCGGACGCGATCCGGTCGTTCGAGGCGGCCGCGTCGACCGCGGGGAGCGCCCAGACGGCGGCGTCGGCCGCGGAGGCCGCAGGCGCCGCCCAGTCCGCCGCGACCGGGGACGGCGACGCGGCGGGGGTCGAAGACGACGGCGACGCCGCTGTCGACTCCGACGGGACGCAACGCTCTTGAGCCGCCCGCGCGGGGATCCGCTATGGAGTGGAAGCTGTTCGCCGACCTCGCGGAGATCGCGGGCGACCGCGCGGTGACCGTCGACGCGGAGCCGGGCGACACGGTCGGCGACGCGCTCGACGCGCTGTTGGACGCGCACCCCGACCTCCGGGACCGCGTCATCGAGGACGGGAGCGTCGCAGACCACATCAACGTCCTCCGGAACGGGCGGAGCGTCCGCCACGACGACGGGCTCGACGCGACGCTGGAGGCGGGCGACGAACTGGCGCTGTTCCCGCCGGTGAGCGGTGGGGCCGCCGACCGATAGATCGGTCGTTTCAAACGCGCGCCGACCCCAGTCGGAGCCATGACCGACAGCGACGGGGACCCCCGAGACGACGCCGCGGACGCCGGTGGCGAGGATCACGGCGGTGAAGGCGATCACGCCGACGGTGACGGCACCGGCGGCGAGCCGAACCGCGAGGAGTTCCACGAGGACCCGGTCGGCCACACGCGCGCGACGGCGGGGATGACGGTGAGCGAACTCGTCGACGGCTACGGCGACGCGGGGATCGGGGCGGCGTCCGTCAACGAGGCGGGCGACGTGCTCGCCGACATGTTCGCGAACGACGACTGTACCGTGTTCCTCTCGCTCGCCGGCGCGATGGTGCCCGCCGGGATGCGCCGGGTCGTCGCCGACCTCATCCGTGACGGCTACGTCGACGCGCTGGTGACGACCGGGGCCAACCTCACCCACGACGCCATCGAGGCCATCGGCGGGAAGCACCACCACGGGCGCACCCACGACCCGGAGAAGAGCCTCCGCGAACACGACGAGGGGCTCCGCGACGAGGGGGTCGACCGCATCTACAACGTCTACCTCCCGCAGGAGCACTTCGCCGAGTTCGAGGGGCACCTCCGCGAGGAGGTGTTCCCCGCGCTGGAGGCCGACCCCGACGCTGACGGGACCGACGCGGTCTCCATCGCCGACCTCACGCGCGAGCTCGGCCGCGCCAACGCCGAAGTCAACGACCGCGACGACGTCCCCGAGGGGCCGGGCGTCGCGGCCGCCGCCTACGAGTCCGACGTCCCGATCTACTGCCCGGCGGTCCAGGACTCCGTGCTGGGGATTCAGGCGTGGATGTACGCCCAGACCGCGGACTTCACGCTCGACGCGCTCGCGGACATGACCGAGCTGACCGACCTCGCGTTCGAGGCCGACGACGCCGGCTGCCTGCTCGTCGGCGGCGGCGTGCCGAAGAACTTCACGCTCCAGACGATGCTCGTCACGCCGCGGGCGTACGACTACGCCGTCCAGATCACGATGGACCCCGAGGCGACCGGGGGGCTCTCCGGCGCGACGCTCGAGGAGGCGCGCTCGTGGGGGAAGCTGGAGAAGGACGCGCGCAACGCCTCCGTCTACGGCGACGCGACCGTGATGCTCCCGATGCTCGTCGCCGCCGCCCGCGACCGCGTGGAGTAGGGTCGCGTCGCCGGTCGCCGGCGAGCGCGCAGGCGATCTCGGCCACGAGCGAGGCCGGACGCCGCACGCGATACGGGGAGAGATATATGCGTGAAGACACCGATACGTGCGCGTATGGGCTCGATCGGCGGCCGGCCGGAACTGCTCGGGGGGCCCGACGACGTCCTCGATCCGCGCTCGCGGCACAACGTCCACGTCACCCGCGCGGCGGACCTCGACCCGGTCGGTCCGTGGTCCCGCGAGACGCTGTACGCGGTCGTGCGGCGAGCCGACGGCGAGGAGCGAGTGGTCGTCCTCGATTACGGTCGTCGCGAGATCTACCTCACGGCCAGGGACGGACTCGCGTACGAGCCACCGCAGGGACTCGGCCTCGCGTCGCCGCCGACGCTCCACGTCGCCGAACCGCATCGAGTCGCCCCCGACCAGGGGGCGGTCACCGCTATCGACCCCGTCGACGTCGCTCCCGAGTTCGACGTCCTCGTCCCCGCCTTCGACTGGGACGAGATCGACGAGGACGATGTCTTACCCCCGGTTCACCGCCGGCCGTCGAGGGCGCCCGCCGGAAGCGGCGCCGGCACGTCCGGCTGACGTTCGGTGCGCATTGACCGGTCCGCCCCGCCGATGTCGGCATCGCACGCGGGGACAGCTACCCCACGCCGTCGCCACAATTTACACGGGAGGCCCGAGTACGCGACGTATGACGCGAACAGCGGTCATCGCGGGCGTCGGTCCGGGACTCGGCGAGTCGCTCGCCAGAAAGTTCGCCGCCGAGGGGTGTCGGGTGGCGCTCTTCGCCCGGTCGGCGGACTATCTCGAAGACCTCGCCGCGGACCTGCCGGACCCGGGCGAGGGGCTCGCCGTTCCGACCGACCTCACGGCGGTCGAGCAGATCCGGGACGGGTTCGAGACGGTCCGAGAGGCGTTCGGACCGGTCGACGTTCTCGTGAACCACGCGAGCGCCGCCTCCTGGACGGGACTCATGGACACGAGCGTCGAGGAGTTCGAGGAGGCGTGGGCGGTGAACGGCCGCGGCGCGTTCGCCTGCTCGCAGGAGGCGGTCGACGACATGCTCGAGACGGGCGGCGGGACGGTCGTCTTCACCGGCGCCACCTCGTCGGTGCGGAGCCTCGGCGGCGCGATCGGGTTCACGGCCGCGAAGTTCGCGGCCCGCGGGATGGCGATGGATATCGCGCAGGAGTTCGGCCCGGATGGCGTTCACGTCGCTCACGTCGTCATCGACGGGCAGATCGACTCGCCGGGGGTTCGCGAACGGTCCCCGGACCGGGACGGCGACACGTTCCTCGACCCCGACGAGATGGCGGAAACGTACTGGCACCTCGTCGAACGGGACGACGTCGGCACGCAGCCGTTCGAGGTCCACGTCACGAACGGGCCGCGGAACTCCGAGTTCATATAACGGGGTCGGTACAGCGGACAACGGACGGTGCGGTGACGCTCAACTGTCACGGAAGAACCGGCCGTGGAAGCCGAACGGCTCCGCGTGGGGGAGCGACGCGTCGGCGAGGAGTGCGAGCGTCCCGGCGTCGAAGACGAGCAGGCGGGTCTCCTCCGCGCGGCTGTCGAGCGCCGGCGCGACGACGACGCCGTCGTCCTCGGCGGTCGCGCCCGGCCGCCGCACGGGGATCGGCTCCTCCACGAAGACGCCGTCCTCCCACCACTCGCGCGTCCGACCGGTCTCGACGTCGAGCTTTACCAGTCCGTTCGCGCCCTCGCGGTCCGTCGCCTGCGCGTACGCGTACCGGTACTCGCGGCCGACGACGTCGGGGGCGACTCGGGGGAGCTCCACGCCGACCTGGTGGAGCGTCGACCGATCGACTTCGTTGGACCGCAGGTCGACCCGATACCGGACTGGGCGCCCGTCGGGGACGTCGACGTCCGAGGGGTCACCGTCGAGCGCGTCGAGGCGCATCGCGTCGACGATACCGGGGTCGGGAAACTCGACGAGGTCTACGACCACCTCGTCGCCCGTCGCGTACGCGTTGGCGTGGTGGAAGGCGAAGACTGGCGGGAGCGCGGGATCTGCGACGAGGTCGCCGGTCTCGCGATCGACGACGAGGACGCGCGTGCCGCGCTCCGGCTGCCAATCGAGGACGTCGAGGATGCCCTCGGAGAACGGGCTCAGCGCGCGGCGGATCGGCATCACGAGCGGCGTCTCAACGAGGACGACGTGATCGGTCGTGATGCTACAGTCGTGGATGTACCCCGGGCCGTCCGCCGCGATCGACGCGGCCCGTTCCCTGGCGCGACGGTCCGGGGCGAGCCGGTAGACGTGATACTCGGGCGTTCGACCGAACTCGGTCACGAAGCCGAACCACGCGTCGGTCTCGGGGTCGCGCACGAGGTGCGCGGCGGTGACGTGTTCGCCGAGGTCGTCGTCGAAGCCGAATGCGCCTCGGGTCTCGAGCGTCGCGGGGTCGAACGCGATCCGACGCGGCGCCTCGGTGAGCGCGACGTGCTCGCCGTCGAGGCGGGCGACGTGAACGTTCGCGTTGTCCGTGATCTCCGGCGGGCCGAGCGCCCGCAGCCACGACGCGATTTTCCCCACGCCCGTCCGGTCGGTCCCGAACTGCCCGGAGACGGAGCCGTCCATCGCGTCCGCGTAGGCGTCCGTACGGAGGAAGCGATTCGAGTACGACAGCGCCCCGTCCTCGAACGCGTATCGCCGAAGCATCGCGAGTCCGTCGAACCAGTGCCCGAGTCGCTCACCGCCGACATCGAACAGCCCCGGACCGTTCCGAATGAGCGTCCCCGACAGCCACGACGGGATGTCGCCCTCAACCGGGGGACGGTGGTCCGTCACTTCCGTCGTGAGCGATCGGAACCCGACTCCGTAGCCCTGCCCCATACGGACCGCTGATACGGACCGTACGGTAATCAATTGACCCGTCCCTCGAGGCGGAACGGGCGGAACGACCCCGAGCAACCACGCATCCCGGCTCCGGAACTCGCAGGGGCACCACCGGAACTCGTCATGAGGGCCGGTTCAGTCGGCGTCGAGCGCCGCCGCCAGTTTCGTCGCGCCTCCCTCGGAGACGCTCTCGCCGTGCCCGACCAGGATTCGCTCCGGGCGGTAGTCGGCGAGGCCCTCCGGCGCCTCGTCGAGCGCCGGATGGACGCCGACGTCGTTGTCGCCCTCACAGAACCCCGGGAGGGTGCCAAGCGTCTCCATGACGACGAGGGTCCCACCGGACTCGTCGACGAGGACCGCCTCCTCCCACTCGTCCGTGTCGATGAGGCGGTGGACCTCGTAGTTCGTACCGGGGAGATCCGCGTCGAACGGCTCCGGCTTGCCATCGAGTTTCTCTCGCGTCAGGTCCATCCACTCCGGGACAGACACGGCGACGCCGTGGCGCGCCGCGATCGCTTCGGCGTCCCGCGTGTGTCGGTCGTGGGTCACGACCACGCCGGCGACCTCGCCGAGGTCGCTCAGCCGGTCGTCGAGCCCGTCGGCGTCGAGCGGGTCGACGACCCAGACCCCGCCCTCGGTCGCGAGCGCGTGACTCCCGCGCATCGCGTCTTCCTCGGGATGCGCGACCCAACTGACGCCGCCGTCCCATTCGGTCACCGCCTCGAGCGAGGGTCGCCCCGTCGGCTCGTCGTCGGACATGTGTGCGACTATTAGGCACACGACTAAACGCCTGTCCGTACCGGAACCGAGGCGGGCCGTCCGTCACCTCCCGTCACTTCGACGGTCGGTCGTCGCCACGGTCGCTACGGCTCGCCGTCGGCGCGTCAGTCGTCCGCTCGCCAGCCGTCTGCGCGTCAGTCGGCGCGTGGATCTAGGTCCATCGCTTCGGCGAGGAGCGCGTGCGAGTCGAGCGCGGCCTCGCGGTCCGGCACCGTGTGCTGGATCATCACCTCGTCGACGCCGACGCGGTCGGCCAACTGCTCCAGCAGGCCCGACATCGTCTCCAGGCTCCCGGAGATCGACCGCGGCCACTCGTCGTCGTCCAGCGTCGCCGGCGTCGGGTCCGGCGCGCCGCCTAGCTCGTCGATCGCCTCCTCCTCGGTCGGCGTCTCGTCGCCGAGCTCACCGCGTTTCATACGCCGGAACGTCGCCTCTGCGGGCGCGCGCCGACGGGCCGCGGCCGCGTCCGTCTCGGCCGCCACCGCGTTGACCGCGACCATCCCTTGCGGCTCGTCGAGGCCGCCGGGGCCGGCGTCGGGGTCGAACGCCTCGCGGTACGCCGCGAACGCGCGCTCGGCGAACCCGGGCCGGATGAAGCCGGCGAAGCAGTAGCGCAGGCCCAGCTCGCCGGCGATCTCCCCGCTCGCCGGACTCGACCCCAGCACCCACGGGACGGCCGGCCCCTCGGCCGACCCGGGCACCGACAGGTCGGCGTACGGGTGTTCGTCCGGATAGGCGTCGCGGAGGTGGTTCACCACCGCGGTGATCCGCTCGCGGTGGTCCTCGTTCGGGTTCTCGACGCGGCGGTCGGTGCCGAGCGCGCGGTCGGAGGCGGGCGAGCCGTTCGCGCGGCCCATCCCGAGGTCGACGCGACCGGGCGCCAGCCCGTCGAGGACGCCGAACGACTCGGCCACCTTGAACGGGCTGTAGTGGTTCAAGAGGACGGCCCCGCTTCCGATCCGGATCGAGCCGGTCGCGCCCGCGAGCCGGCCGAGCAGCACCTCGGGCGTGGTGCCGGCGAGGCGGTCGCCCATCCCGTGGTGTTCGGCGACCCAGAACCGCTCGTAGCCCAGTCGCTCGGCGTGGCGCGCGGCGTCGACCGTGTTCGCGAACGCGTCCGCCGCGGTGCCGCCCCGGGGGACCGGCGAGAGGTCGACGACTGAAAGGTCCATACCCGCGTTCGGCGACTGATCCGGTTAACGGTTGGCTCGGCGGCGGAGCGGTCGGGGGATCGAAACCGCGCCGACCGCGGGGCCGGGAGGACCAGCCGAGCGAAACGCCGCGGCTAGTCGACGGTGAAGACGAAGCGAAGAGAAGAACCGCAGTTCAGTTGTCGCCGGTCTTCGACTGCCAGGCGTAGTCGCGCCGGGAGGCGGACTCGCCGAAGCCGCACGAGGAGCAGCGCTCCTTCTTGACGTGGTAGGACTTCTCGCCGCAGCGTCGACACTTCACGTGAACCGTCTTGTTCTTTTTCCCTTGGGAGGGCGTACCTGCGCCGGTCATGCTTTGATTGTGACGACGTTATCGCCGCGTATAATCGTTGTGTCTTCGATCGCGACCGCGAACTCGCCGTCGAGGTCTTCGTCGACGCGGCCGTCCACGTCAGCCTCCGGCTCGATGACGACGTTCATGTGCTGGTCGTAGCCGCCGAGGACGCCGTAGTACGTCGTGCCGTCCTTCAGGTGTACCGTCACGGGCTCCTCGAGCGACGCTTCGAGCACGTCGAGGGGTCGTCCACTCATTGTCCGTATCGCCGCCCGTCGCGGTAATAAAAATACCGGGACGGAGCCCCGGAGGCCGGTCGGTTTGACACGAACTTCGCGCTCGCGCCCGCCGCAGTCCGTCAGTCCAGCCGCTCGCGGAGGAACTCGCTCGCCGCCGGGACCGCCGCGCCGTACAGGGCGACGTACTCAAGGGTCGCCTGCGTCCGCCGGGCCGAGCTGTACCCCTCCTCGACGCGGTCGGCGACGTACTCGAAGCCGTCCAGCCCGGGGCGGACGAGCCGCGTCGCCAGCGGATCGTCGCCGGCGACGGCCTCGCCGACCGCCGTCCGCGCCCGCTCCGCGGCCGACCGCACGGACGACTCCGAGGGGGCCTCCCGGTGTTCGCCGTCGCGGATCTCGCCGACGGCCGCCCGAAACGCGTCGAGCTCGGCCAACGCAACGCCGGACTCGACGACGGCCGTGGCGCAGTCGCCGGCGTCGACCGCCCGCTCGACGTCCTCGACGGCCGAGTCGGTCCGGAGCTCGCCCGTGGCCACAAGCTCCTGTGCGACCGTCCCGCTCAGGTCCTCGCCGCCGAGCGGGTCGTCGCCGCCGGCGCGCTCCCGCACGGTCGAGCGTGTCCGACTCACGGAGCCCCGCAGCTCGTCGGCGGCCGCGACCAGCGACGCCCACCGCGGGACCAGTCCGTCGCGCCCGTCGAGGTGCGCGTTCCGGAGGCTCTCGGCGTCGTCCGCGGTCGCCCGCGCGCGCTCGACCCGAGCCGTCGCCTCACCGGCTCGGAACGGCTCGGCGACCGGGTCGGCGGGGTACGTCAGCTCCGGCCGGACGTGCCGCTCGCACTCCGCGAGCAGCGATTCGACCGGCTCGTACGCCAGCGCCGCCGCGACCGGCGACTCGGCTCGGTACTCCACCTCGGCGGCGAGCGCGCCCCGAGCGTCCCGGACCGCGCTCCGCCGAGCGGCCAGGTCCGCGCCGTCGTCGACGCCGGTGGCCGCGCGGTACGCGCCGCGCACCGCCGCGGCGTCCTCCCGACGACGACGCCACGCCGAGAGGACGTCCACCGGCCACTCGGCTGTCACTCCGGCGTCCGCCCGCTCCAGCGCCCGCTCGCGGTCGGAACCGATCTCCGTCGCCACCGCAGCGTTGGCTATCCCCGGCTCGGCCGGCACGTCGTCGAGTAGGCTCCGGGTCCGCGCCTCGTGGGCGTCCGCGAGCGACTCCGGTACGGTCGCCGGAAACGGCGACGCCGGCCAGTCGACGGTCCCCACGGCGCCGGACGGGAGCGATACGGGCGAGCCGCGGCGCTCCTCGCCGCCGCCGAACGGGAGTCCGGAGCAGCCGGCGACCGCAGCCGTCCCGACCGCCGCTCCGACCCCTGCGAGGAACCGGCGGCGAGAGCTTGAGCCGCCGTGCGAACCGGACCCGCGACCCGTCGACTCGCGGCTCACTCGCCATCACCTCCCGCGCCGGGTGCCGAGGAGTTGAACACGGCAGGCGGATCTCCCTGTCGACAGGAGCCACGCATCCCCATTCCGCTCCCGCTCGACCGCTCCGCCGCCACGGGGAGTCGGATCGCGAAGCCGACGGTGTGGACGGCCTCCGGATCGCACTCGACGTCGGCCGGGCGGTACGCCCGGCAGAAGTCGGCTCGGGGGTGGAGGTCGCCGTCGGCGAGCTCCGACGGCTCGACGGCGACAGACCGAAGCCGGACATCGCGACAGGCCGTCACCGGCATCGAGAGAAGGTAGGCCGACGCCGACTCGAAGTCCGTCCCGTCGAGGAACGACCGCAGGCGGTCGGCGGCCGCGGTCTCGGCGAAGTCGAGTGCGTCGAGGCCGTCGCCCGAGACCAATACGCGCCGGGCGCGAGGCCGCCGTCGCCCGCGCTCGTCGGTTTCGCTCGACGGCGTCTCTTCACCGCCGGTGAGGATCGGCTCGCCGCTCTCGTCGCGCGCTCGTTCGAGTTCGTACCCGTCTATCGGTTGATCGCCCCGGACGGGGTAGCTGTTCGACGCGGAGTCGCTACCGGCGCAGCCGGCCAGCGCGGCGATCCCTGATGCGGCCGCGAGGAGGGCTCGGCGGCGGGGTACGTCTGCCATCGCCGGGGATTCGATCGAGAGCGTGAAACCCTTTGTGGGGCCAGTTCGGGCGCGAATCCCCGCCGCGGGGCCGAACCCGGGAGTTTTTAACGTGCGCGGGAGTACGCCGATGTACCACACTCCCGCGGGACACGGTGAGTCGCGGTGACTCGGCCGTAGCGGGGCCTTCAACGACGCGCGGTAGGACGTAGCGCCGACGGCTCCTTGCGGGGTTTCAGTGACCGGCGCCGACCACGGCGTCAAACACGACAACACCATGGAAATCGAAATTGCGACACTCGGCGGTTACGAAGAGGTCGGTCGACAGATGACGGCGGTCCGGGCGGGCGAGGACATCGTCATCTTCGACATGGGCCTGAACCTCAGTAAGGTCCTCATCCACGACAACGTGGAGACCGAGAGCATGCACAGCCTCGACCTGATCGACATGGGCGCCATCCCGGACGATCGGGTGATGAGCGAACTCGAAGGCGACGTCAAGGCGATCGTCCCCACCCACGGGCACCTCGACCACATCGCGGGGATCCCGAAGCTCGCCCACCGCTACGACGCGCCGATCGTCTCCGCGCCGTACACGATCGAACTGGTGCGCCAGCAGATCGAAGACGAGGGCAAGTTCCAGGTGGACAACGACCTCGTGAAGATGAAGCCCGGCGCGTCGATGGCGATCGGCGACTCCGAGCAGGTCGAACTAGAGTTCGTCAACGTCACCCACTCGATCATCGACGCGATCAACCCGGTCCTCCACACGCCCGAGGGCGCGGTGGTCTACGGCCTCGACAAGCGCCTGGACCACGACCCCGTCATCGGCGACCCGGTCGACATGGACCGGTTCCGCGAGATCGGCCGGCAGGACGAGGGCGTCCTCGCGTACATCGAGGACTGTACGAACGCCGGGAGCAAGGGCCGGACCCCCTCCGAGTCGTACGCGAAGAAACACGTCGAGGACACGCTGAAATCGATGGAGGACTACACGGGCGGCATCATCGCCACCACGTTCTCCTCGCACATCGCCCGCGTGAAGACCCTCGTCGAGTACGCCCGCGAGATCGGCCGCCAGCCGGTCCTGCTCGGGCGCTCGATGGAGAAGTACTCCGGTACGGCCGAGCGGCTCGACTTCGTCGACTTCCAGGGCGACGTCGGCATGTACGGTCACCGGAAGTCGGTCGACCGCGCGTTCAAGCGGATCATGAAGGAGGGGAAGGGCAATTTCCTCCCCATCGTGACGGGCCACCAGGGCGAGCCGCGCGCGATGCTCACCCGCATGGGCCGCGGCGAGACCCCCTACGAGATCGACGACGGCGACAAGGTCGTCTTCAGCGCGAGCGTCATCCCGGAACCCACCAACGAGGGGCAGCGCTACCAGTCCGAACAGCTGCTCCGGATGCAGGGCGCCCGCCTCTACGACGACATCCACGTCTCCGGCCACCTCCGCGAGGAGGGCCACTACGAGATGCTACAGGCGCTCCAGCCGCAGCATCTCATCCCCGGCCACCAGACGCTCAAGGGTCGCTCGCCGTACGTCGACCTCGCGAAGACGCAGGGGTACAAGCTCGGACGCGACGTCCACGTCACGCAGAACGGGTCCACGATCCAGCTCGTCGAATGACGAGCGAGACGAAGGAGGCGCGGGTGCTCGACGCCATCCGCGAGCGGCGTGAGCTCGTCAACGCCGCTATCGACGAGGAGCTGCCGGTTCAGGAGCCTGAGCGACTGTACGAGGCCACCCGATACATCCTCGAGGCCGGCGGCAAGCGGCTCCGCCCGACGGTGACAACCCTGGCCGCTGAGGCGGTCACCGGCACCGAGCCGATGGGCGCCGACTTCCGCGCGTTCCCGTCGCTCGACGGCGACGAGGTCGACGTGATGCGGGCCGCGGTCGCCATCGAGGTGATCCAGTCGTTCACGCTGATCCACGACGACATCATGGACGAGGACGATCTCCGGCGGGGCGTCCCGGCAGTCCACGAGGCGTACGACGTCTCGACGGCGATCCTCGCGGGCGACACCCTCTACTCGAAAGCGTTCGAGTTCATGACCGAGACGGGCGCGGACCCGCAACACGGGCTCGAAGCGATGCGGATGCTCGCGTCGACCTGTACCGAGATCTGCGAGGGGCAGGCCCTCGACGTCGCCTTCGAGAGCCGCGACGACATCCTCCCCGACGAGTACTTGGACATGGTCGAGCTGAAGACCGCGGTGCTGTACGGCGCCTCGGCCGCGACGCCCGCCCTCCTACTCGGCGCCGACGAGGCGGTCGTCGACGCCCTGTATCAGTACGGGATCGACTCCGGGCGCGCGTTCCAGATCCAAGACGACGTGCTCGACCTCACCGTCCCCTCGGAGGAGCTCGGGAAGCAGCGCGGCTCCGACCTCGTGGAGGGGAAGGAGACGCTCATCACGCTCCACGCCCGACAACAGGGAGTCGACGTCGACGGGCTCGTCGACGCCGACACGCCCGCGGAAGTGACCGAGGCGGCCATCGACGACGCGGTCGCGGCCCTCGAAGAGGTCGGCTCGATCGAGTACGCCCGTGAGACCGCCGAGGACCTCACCGCGCGGTCGAAGGACCACCTCGGAGTGCTCCCCGAGAGCGGCTCTCGGAGCCTGCTCGAAGACCTCGCGGACTACCTCATCGTCCGCGGCTACTGAGCGGGCCGCGGCGCGACTGACCCGCCGGACGGGTCGGAACTTCCAGACACGGCGTCACGGCCGGACGAGCCGGCACCGGCGGTCCGGGCCGCGACGGACACCGCTTTACCCGCGGCCCGCGTTCGGTCGACCGTGTCACGGTACCGAGACGCCCTCCTGTTCTTCACCCTCGCCCTGCTGTGGGGCGGATCGTTCGTCGCCATCGAGGTCGGCCTCGACTACTATCCGCCGGTGTTGTACGCCGCCTACCGGTTCGACGTGGCCGCGCTGGCGCTGCTGTCGTACGTGTTCGTCACGCAGGACGGTCCGTTTCCGCGGACGCGCGGCGACCTCGCCGCGATCGGGTTCAGCGGCGGACTCTCCGTGGCCGCGAACAACGCGCTGCTGTTCGTCGGCCAGCAGTACACCACGAGCGGTATCGCCTCGATCACCTACAGCCTCGTCCCCATCGCGACCGCGGCGGTCGCCGCCCTGTGGATCGGCGGGGCGGACCTCGACGCGCGCGGCGCGGTCGGGGTCGTCCTCGCGTTCCTCGGCGTCGGCCTCGTCGCACAGCCGGACCCCGCGAGCCTCGGCGGGGGCGTCGCGGTCGGCGTCGGGCTGATCGCGATCGGCGTCGTCGCCGTCGCGGTCGGCAGCGTCGGGCTCCGGACCGTCGAGACGTCGTTCTCCAGCGTCGCGCTCACCGGGTGGGCGATGGGGTTCGGCGCGCTGGCCATCCACGCACTGAGCCTCGGGATCGGCGAGAGCCAGCGCCTCCCCGCCGCGGCGCCGCGCGCGCTCCTCGCGCTGGCGTTCCTCGGGCTCTGCTCGTCGGCGGTGGCGTACACCATCTACTTCACGCTGCTCGACCGGCTCGGCCCCTTCGAGATCAACCTCGTCTCGTACGTCGTGCCGGTCGTCGCCACCGTCGCGGGCGCCCTGCTGCTCGCCGAGCCGGTAACGGCGTTCACCGTCGCCGGCTTCGCGGTCATCGTCCTCGGCTTCGGCCTGCTGAAGCGCCGCGAGATCGCCGACGCGGTCGCCGGGATCAGCCCGTCGGGATAGCGGTCGCCCTCGACGGCGTCGACCGCCCCGATCAGCCGTCGAGCGCGCGGATGTCGTCGAGTATCTCGACGGCGTGGTCCTCGGGGGAGACCCCCTCGTACGCCAAGACGACGGTTCCCTCGTCGTCGATGACGTACGTGTTCCGGAACACGCCGTCGAAGGTGTTCCCGAACATCGACTTCTCGCCGTAGGAGTCGTACGCGCTCGACACCGCGCCGTCCGGGTCCGAGAGGAGCGTGAAGGGGAGGTCGTACTCCTCGGCGAAGGGTTCGAGGTCCTCAACCGGGTCGTCGCTGATCCCGACGACGGCGATGTCGGCGTCCTCGAACGCGTCCCACTCGTCGCGGAAGCCGCACGCCTCGGCGGTACAGCCGGGGGTGTCGGCGCGCGGGTAGAAGTACACCACCGTGTGGCCGGCCGCGGTCGGGTCGACGGTGGCCGTCTCGCCGCGGTGGTCGGTGAGCGTGATCGCGGGCGCGTCGTCGCCGGGTTCGAGCATACGGATCGACGCCGCTCGAACTGGTTAGAGGATTCGGTCCCTTTTTACCGACTACTCGCATCCTACCGGTATCGATGGCGTGGCAACCGACGCCGTACACGGTTCCGCTGCTCGTCGCGGCCGTCGCGTCGTTCGGATTCGCCGCGTACGCGGCCGCGAACCGTTCTCGCGGCGGCCGGGCGCTCCTGTGGAGTTTCGTCGGCGTCGCCGGCAGCGCCGGCGTCTGGTCGCTGGCGTACGCGGCGCAGCTATCGGCGACCGCGCTCGGTCCCACGCTGCTTTTCAACCGCTTCGTCTGGCTCGGGACCGCGGGGCTGGCGGTCGCGTGGCCCGCCTTCGTCCTCTCGTACGTCGACCGGACCGAGTGGCTCGGTCGCCGCCGGTTCGCGCTCTTCTGGGTCGTCCCGGCCGCGACCGCCGTTGCCGTCTTGACGGTCGGCGCCGACCCGCTGTTCTACGCCGACCCCTCGCTCGTCGACGCCGGCGGGTACCGCCTCCTCGGCCACGCGCCGACGCCCGCCCTGCTCGGATTCGTCGGGTACACCTACGCGGTCAACCTGTTCTCCTTCGGCGTGCTCGGCTACGCCGCGGTCTCCCGTGACGGCGTGTTCCGCCGGCAGGCCGCCCTCCTCTTCGCCGCCGGCGTCGCGCCGCCGGCGCTCGGCGCGGCCGGCATCTTCGGGCTCGTCGGTCCGGCGGACGGCGTGGTCGACTTCACGCCGATCGCCTTCAGCGGGACCTCGGCGCTGCTGGCGTGGGTCGTGTTCCGGTACCGGCTGCTCGACGTGTCGCCGATCGCCCGCGACGCGGTGTTCGCGAATCTCTCCGACGGCGTGGTCGTCTGCGACGCCGACGGCCGGGTGATCGATCGCAACGACCCGGCTCAGGCGCTGTTTCCCGACGCCGAACTCGGCGCCCGCGCCGACGAGGTGTTCGCCGACGCCCCGCCGGTCGTCGACGCGGTGACGGAGGCGGGGTCCGACGAGGGGGAAGCGTCGTCCGACGACGAGTTCCGCGTGACCGTCGGCGGCGACGACGCCGCGCCGCGGTTCCTGACGGTTGACGTCCACGACATCACCGGCCCGGGGACGACCCGCGGCGGGACGGTCCTGCTGTTCCGCGACGTCACCGAGCGGGAAACGCTCCAGCGGCGCTACCGCGCCCTCATCGAGAAGTCGCCGAACGTGATCGCGGTCTGCGGCGAGGACGGCCTGATCAGGTACGTGAGCCCCTCGATTGAGCGCCTGCTCGGTCACGCTCCCGCGGCGATCGAGGGGCGTCCTGTGATCGATCTGGTCCACCCGGAGGACCGACGCGAGGCGCAGCAGGCGTTCGAGCGCGCCTTCGAGGGCGCCGAACCCCAGTCGATCACGCACCGGATCGCCCGGGGCGACGGCAGTTGGCGCCGGTTCGAGACGGTGATCGAGCGGCTGTTCGAGGACGCGCGCGAGGTCGTCATCACCGCAACCGACGTGACGGAGGCCCGGCGGTACGAACAGCGGCTCCAGGTTCTGAACCGCGTGCTGCGCCACGACCTGAAGAACGACACCAACGTCATCGGCGGGTACGCCGACCTGCTCCGCGACCACGTCGACGAGGAGGGCGACCCGTACCTCGACGTCATCGACCGGAAGGTACAGACGCTGACGCACCTCAGCGACCAGGCGCGCGAGATCGATGTCGCGCTGCACAGCGACGCCGACAAGACCGAGATCGACCTCGCCGAACTCGTCGACCGCCTCTGCGAGTCGCTGGGCTCGTCGTTCCCGCGGGCGACGGTGACGGTGACGGTGCCCGACTCCGCCGTCGTCGCCGCGGACGAACTGCTGGAGTCCGCGGTCCGGAACGTGCTGGAGAACGCTGTCGTCCACAACGACGACGATGATCCGCACGTCGAGGCGACGGTCGTCGCCGACGGCGACCGGTTCCGGCTCGACGTGGCCGACGACGGCCCCGGCATCCCGCCGGTCGAGCGGACGGTGTTCTCGGAGGCGCGGGAGACGGCGCTCGAACACGCGAGCGGGCTCGGCCTCTGGCTCGTCCACTGGATCGTCACGGAGTCCGGCGGCGACCTCGAGATCGACACCCGTGAGCCGACCGGCACGGTAGTCCGGATGTGGCTCCCGCGAGCGGCCGAAGAGTGCGAGTAGATCCGCCGACCTTCCGGTGTCGGCTCAGACGCGGACGCGGACGACGTGACCCCCGCAGCCGCACTGCTCGATGTACTCCCAGTCGAGGTCGCCGCCGAGCTCCGATTCGAGCGCGTCGACGAGGTACGTCTCCGGGTGGCCGTGGTCGCCGTGGGTGACGAGGTTGACGTGGTTGCCCGCGGCCGTGTGCTCGACCGCTTCGATCGCCTGTCGGACGAGCAGATCCCGGTCGTCCGCGTGTTCGGGGCCTTCGAGGTTCGCGGACCACGAATTCTCGTGGACGTGGTCGGTCACCGGGTCCGCGTCGTGATCGTGGCCTGAGGGTGTACTCGACATGTCCGATCCGACGCCGTCAGTTCCCCTACGTCTTCGAGCGAACATGTTCGCGCGGAGCGTCGACCGACGACCGGCGCGCGAACGTCTTGGGGACAGGAGACACTCCCGCGGGACCCGACGACAGACTCATCAGTCGCGACCCGTTCGGCGACGCGGACGAGCCCTTGGACGCTCGCGAGATAGACGACGACCCCGACCGGCGACGCGTGGTACGTCGAGGTCACGAACGGGGCGTAGTCGACCGCCCTCCGCAACCTCTTTGCGCGCCCTCGCCGAAGCCGGAGCCATGAGTCACGGACCTCTGGACGAGGACGCGGTCGAAAGCTACCGCGAGGCCGGCGCGGTGCTGGTCGAGGCGATGAACGAGGCCCGCGAGATGGTCGAGCCGGGCCGGACCCACCTCGAAGTCGCCGAGTGGACGGAGGACTTCGTCCGCGAGCAGGGGGCCGGCCTCGCGTTCCCGGTCAACATCAGCGTCGACCCCGAGGCGTCGCACGCGACGCCGGGTCGGGACGACGAGACCGAGTTCGGCGAGGAGATGGTGTGTCTCGACGTCGGCGTCCACGTCGACGGCTACATCGCCGACGCCGCGGTGACGGTCGACCACAGCGGGACGCCCGAACTCGTCGAGGCCGCCGAGATGGCGCTGGAGGCCGCGCTCGACGAGGCCGGGCCGGGCGTCGAGGTCGGCGTCGTCGGGCAGGCGATCGAGGACGTGATCCGCGGCTACGGCTACACGCCCGTCCTCAACCTCTCCGGGCACGGCGTCCAGCGCTACGACGCCCACACCGGGCCCACGGTACCGAACCGCGGCGTCGACCGGTCGGTCGAGCTGGAGCCGGGGCAGGCGGTCGCCATCGAGCCGTTCGCCACCGACGGCCGCGGAAAGGTCGGCGAGGGGACCGACGAACAGATCTTCGAGCAGCAGGGCTCCGCGAGCGTGCGCGACCGGCGGGCGCGGCAGGCGCTCGAAGAGATCGAGGCGTTCGACGACCTCCCGTTCGCGGCGCGCTGGCTGGAGACGGACCGGGCGGGGATGGCGCTTCGTCGCCTGAAGCAGGCGAACGCGATCAAGGGGTACCCCGTCCTGAAGGAGGACGACGACGCCATCGTGAGCCAGGCGGAGCACACGCTGCTCGTCACCGAGGACGGCGTCGAGGTGACGACCGCGGGCATCCACGGCTTCGACGACTGATGGACCGGATCTTCGCGCCGTGGCGGATCGAATGGGTCGAGCGCGACGCCGACCCGATCGACGGCTGCCCGTTCTGCGTCCTGCCCGAGCGCGAGGACGCCCGCGAGGCGCGCGTCGTCGCCCGCAGCGAGCGCAACTACGTCCTCCTGAACAACGCGCCGTACAACCCCGGTCACGCGATGGTGATCCCGGACGCACACGTCGAGGATCCGACCGGCCTCGACGACGCGACACTCCTCGATCACGCGAAGCTGAAGGCGGCGACGCTCGCCGCGCTGCGCCGCGACGTGAACCCCGACGGCGTCAACACGGGCCAGAACCTCGGCGGCGACGCCGCGGGGGGGTCGATCGACCACCTCCACACCCACGTCGTCCCGCGCTGGAGCGGCGACACGAACTTCATGCCCGTCACCGGCGCCACGAAGGTGATCGTGGAGGCGATAGACCGCACCTACGACCACCTCCACGCGGGCTTCGCGGCCGACGACGCGGTCGTCGATCCGGGAGACGCCGAGGCGGGCGAGGCGGTCGAACTTGACTTCGGCGTCTAACTCGGCGGTGTCGATCACTCATAAACAAACGGCGTGGCGGCGCGTGCCGATGAGCGCCCGTATGGCGCGAATCGCCCGCGCGAGGTCGCCGGCGCGAAACGCCGGCTGCCGGAGAATCTTCGATTCTCGCCGGAGTCGCTGGCTCCCGGAGCGAAGCGACGGGTGTCAGCGACGAGGCTGGGGAGGCGTGAGGTGCGGTCGCTGTGCGGGGTGGGACTCAACGGGGCAGTCGCGAGGAGGCGGGAGGCGATGTAAGCACCGCAGCGAGCGGAGCGAGCGAGGAGCACAACGGGCGTACCGTCTCCTCGCGACCGGGGCTTTGGAGGTACTCACCGCAGCGTCGTCGATCACCCGAACCGGATCGCTGTATTCGACCGATCTCCCGCCTCCCCTCGACGCAAATTAGTACACCAGTTCGCCCGAGATGAACTTCCGGGTGCGCTCGTCGGCGGGGTCGTCGAAGATCTCCTCGGTCGGACCGATCTCCGTGATCCCGTCGTCGAGCAGCACCGCGACGCGGTCCGCGACCCGCTCGGCCTGATACATGTCGTGGGTCGCCACGACCACGCCGATCCCCCGCGCTTTCGCCTCACCGATCGCCTCCTCGATGACGGCCGTGTTCCGTGGGTCGAGGTCGGAGGTTGGTTCGTCGAGCAAGAGGGCGTCGGGGTCGTACGCCAGCGCGCGGGCGAACGACACCCGCTGGGCCTCGCCGCCGGAGAGCGAGTCGGCGGGCTGGTCCGTCTTGTCTGCGAGTCCGACGACCTCCAGCGACTCGTGGACCGCGTCGGCGGCGCCGGACAGCCGGAAGAGCGAGGCGATCCGCTCGCTCCACGAGCGGCGGACCCGGAGCCCGTACTCGACGTTTCGGGCGACCGATCCCCCGAAGAGGCTCGCCTCTTGGAACACCATCCCGACGCGGCGGCGCAGCGCGAGCCGCGCCGACTCGTCGACCGCCCACGCGTCGGTCCCGTCGAGCGTCACCGTCCCCTCGTCCGGCTCCAGCGACAGCGCGAGCGTCCGCAGCAGCGTGGTCTTGCCGACGCCGGAGGGACCGATGACGGCGACGACCTCGCCCGCGTCGACGTCGATCGTGAGGTCGCGGAACACCCTCTCGTCGCCGTACGACCGCGACACGCCCGTCGCGCGGAGCATCAGCCGGACACCCCCCGCCGCATCAGCCGGACACCTCCCGCCGCATCAGGCCACCCCCCGATCGCCGAAGCGGACCACGATCGCGTTGACGGTCAACACGAGCGCGACCAGCACCGCGCCGAGCACCATGGCGGTCTCGTACCGCCCCTGCCGCGCTTCGAGCTGGATCGCGGTGGTGAGCGTGCGCGTCTTCGAGATGCCGTCGGCGCTCGTGATGTTCCCGCCGACGATCAGCACGGAGCCGACCTCGCTCACCGCGCGACCGAACCCGGCCAGCACCGCGGTCGCGATCCCGTACTTGGCCTCCTTGATCACGACCAGCGCCACGTCGATCCGCGTCCCGCCGAGGACGCGAGCGGCGTCCCGGACGCCGTCGTCGACGCCGCTCACTGCCGCGAGGCTGATCGCCGTGATCGGCGGCGTCGCGAGGACGAACTGCGACATGATCATCGCCTCGCGGGTGAAGATGAGCTCTAGCGACCCCAGCGGCCCCTGGTTGGAGACCGCGAACAGCACTACCAGCCCGACCACCACGCTCGGGAACCCCATCCCGGTGTTGACGACCGACTTCACGAACCCCTTCCCCGGGAACTCCGCGAGGCCGATCGCGACGGCCGCCGGCACGCTGACGAGCGTGCTCAGCGCCACGGCGGTGAGGCTCACGTACAGCGAGACCGCGACGATACTCCCGACGTACCCCTCCCTGAACGAGGCGCCGAGCAGGGACGCCGCGGGGCTCGCGCCCGAGTCGAGGAGGGCGGGGGCCAGCTGTGCGACCGGTTCGAGCGGCACGCTTACGCGTCCGAGTCGTCGCTACTCCAGCCTTCCGGAACGTACTGTTGGAAGTCGGGGTCCTCCGAGACGGCCTCGGGGAAGAACAGCTGTTCGCCGTTCACCTGGTACTCTGCGATGGCCTCCTGGACGCCGGGACTGGTGATCCAGCCGATGTACGCCATCGCGAGGTCGTAGTTGGCGTTCTCGTGGACGCCGGGGTTGACCGCCATGACGCCGTACGGGTTCGCGAGGATCTCCGGCCCGCCCTCGATCGGCCCCTGAACGAGGATCGTCAGGTCGATCTCCGAGCGCTGCGAGATGTAGGTTCCGCGGTCCGAGAGCGTGTACGCGCCCTGCTGGTTTGCGATGTTCAGCGCCTCGCCCATCCCGGTGCCGGTCTCCTGATACCAGTCTCCGCCGGGATCCGTGCCCGCCGCGTCCCAGAGGTTCAGCTCCTTCGTGTGGGTCCCGGAGTTGTCGCCGCGAGAGACGAACGTCGCCTCCGCCTCCGCGATGGTCGTCAGCGCCTCGGTCGCTGAGCCCGTCCCCCCGATTCCCGCCGGGTCGCTCTCGGGGCCGACGATCACGAAGTCGTTGAACATCAGGTCGCGGCGGTTGATCCCGTACCCGTTGCGCATGAACTCGTCTTCGAGGCCGCGGGCGTGGACCATCACGATGTCCGAGTCGCCGTTGCGCGCGGTCTCCAGCGCGGCGCCCGTCCCCTGCGCGACGGCGTCGACCGTGACGCCGTACATCTCCTCGAAGTCCGGGTGGATCGCGTCGAGGAGCCCCGTGTCGTAGGTGCTCGTCGTCGTCGTGAGCGTCAGCGTCTCGCCGGCGACGCCGACGCTCTCAGCGCTGTTTCCGCCGTCGGTGCCGTTGCCCCCGGTCCCGTCGCCGCTGCCGCCGTCGTTCGTCGACGAACAGCCGGCCGTACCCACGATCGCTCCGGCGCCGACCGCGGCCAGGAACTTCCGTCGTTGTATCAGTATAGATACAACGGCGGGGCGACACGACATATAAGTTGCGTCACGGTGGGGAACGTCGGCCCGGAGCGGCCCGAGGGCGCGTCGAAACCCCCAACACGTCCCGGACGCATCCCCCGAGCATGCGAGAGCCGACCGACTCCGGTCCCGCCCCGGCCGCGGGGCGCGGACGGGCCGCGCTGATCGAGGACGGCGTCGAGTTCGACGGCCGCGACGCGGCCCTGTTGCGCGCGGTCGACGCGGCGGGATCGGTCGCGGGCGCGGCCTCGGAGCTCGGCCGCTCCCGCGCCCGCGCTCTCACCCGGATCGAGACGCTGGAGGACGCTTACGGCACGCTCGTCGAGCGCCGTCGGGGCGGCGAGGGCGGCGGCGGGAGCCGGCTCGCCGCGTCGGCTCGGGGCCTCCTCGACCGCTACGACCGCCTTCAGGCCGTCCTCGCGGCGACCGCGTCGGTGCCCGAGACGGTCCTCGACGGGACCGTGGCCGCCGTCGACGGCGAACTCGCCGTCGTCGACACGCCGGTCGGAGAGCTCTCCGGACTCCACGGCGGCACCGTGGACGACGAAGGCGCAGACGACGGGGCCGACGGCGGCGCGGTCGCCGTCGGCGACGCGGTTCAAGTCCGGATCGGCGCGGACGCGGTCACCGTCAACGACGCGGCCAACGCGGTCGACCCGGACGCGACGAGCGCCCGGAACCGCCTGGCCGGCCGCGTCTCGCGCATCGGCTCGGGCGAGACGGTGTCGACGGTTCGGATCGTCGTCGAACCGGTCGACCGGGGAGGGACAGACGACGCCGCCGTCGAGGTCGCGGCGCTGATCACCGCCGAGAGCATCGACCGGCTCGGCCTCGCGCCCGGCGACCCGGTGTCGCTCCGGTGGAAGGCGACCGCGACGCGACTCGTTGCGCAGGTCGAGTGACTCGGCCGACCGGAGTAGACCAGCGTTGTGAACCGGGGGGCGGACCGGCGTTCCGGACAGGCGGGCCGTGCCAAGCGCTCCCGCGCAAGCGAACGGTTTTTGCGTCGACCGACGGGAGAGGTGGTATGGACGAGGACACCCCCGAAGGGACGACGCCGGGCGGTGACGGGCGCGAGTTCGACGCCGACCGCGGGCCGTCGACGCCCCCCCGGACCGACGGCGGGACCGACGCGGACGAGCCGACCGAGGACGTCGCGCTCGACCCGTGGGGGTCGGCGTCGGTCGGGGACTACGCGGACCTCTTCGCGGAGTTCGGCATCGAGGCGTTCGACGAGGTCGACGACGACGTGCCGGACCCGCACTACCTGATGCGCCGCGGCGTCATCTTCGGGCACCGTGAGTACGACGCGGTCGCGGAGGCGATGGCGAACGACGAGCCGTTCGCGGCGCTCTCCGGGTTCATGCCCACGGGGGACCCGCACATCGGTCACAAGCTCGTGTTCGACGAGATCATCTGGCACCAAGAGATGGGCGGCGACGCGTTCGGGCTCATCGCCGACCTCGAAGCGCATTCCGCGCGCGGGATGTCGTGGGACGAGATCGACGAGCACGCGCGGAACTACCTCCTGAGCCTCCTCGCGCTCGGCTTCGACGCCGAGGACGGCGAGATCTACCGCCAGTCCGACAACCGCGAGGTCCAGGACCTCGGCTTCGAGCTCGGCTCGAAGGCGAACTTCTCGGAGTTCGAGGCGATCTACGGCTTCGACGGGGAGACAAACATCTCGCACATGCAGAGCGTGATCACCCAGACCGCGGACATCCTCTACCCGCAGCTCGTCGACGAGCCGAAGCCCACGGTGATCCCGGTCGGTCCCGATCAGGACCCGCACGTCCGGCTCACCCGCGACCTCGCGACCCGCGTGCGCTACTTCAAGGTGACAGAGGCGTTCGCCTCCTTCGAGCTCGACGACGACGAGCGCCGGCTCGTGCGAGCCGCCTACGACGCGCTCGCGGCCCGCGACCAAGAGAACGACGCCGCCGGAGACGCGGACGACGCCGCCGAGACCGACGTGCGCTGCGAGGACGCCGCCGAGTGGCTCGCTGACTACGAGCCGCCGAAGAGCGACCGCGAGAGCGTCGACCTCGCGGCCGCGAAGGCGAGCGCACTCGACAAGCTCCGCGCCGGTGGGAAGGAGCCGCTCCGCCCCCGCGTGCGGTTCTTCGACCGCAACGCCACCGACGAGGCGTTCGAGGCGCTGATCGAGGCCGTGGAAGGGGAAAAACGCGTGTTCGAGGGCCACGTCGACGCGTTCGACCTGACCCGCGACGAGGCCGAGTCCATCGCGCGCGAGGTCGAGATCGACCACGACGGGTTCGGCTTCCGGCAGCCCTCCTCGATCTACCACCGCTTCATGACCGGGCTCACCGGCGGCAAGATGTCTTCGTCGATCCCGGCGAGCCACATCTCGCTGCTCGACGACCCCGAGGACGGCTACGACAAGGTGAAGGCGGCGACGACCGGGGGCCGCGACACCGCCGAGGAGCAGCGCGAGCTGGGCGGCGAGGCCGACGAGTGCCCGGTCTACGAGCTGTACGCCTACCTGCTCGCGGGCGACGACGACGAACTCACCAAGGAGGTGTACTCCGAGTGCGTCAACGGCGAGCGCCTCTGCGGCGGCTGTAAGGAGCAGGCCGCGGAGCTCATGCGCGAGTTCCTCGAGGACCACCAGGAGAAGCGCGCGGAGGCCGAGGAACTCCTCGACGACCTCGACATCGACCTCGGCTCCGACCGGCGCGGCACCGGCGGCGAGCACTGAGGCGTCTCTATTGAGGCCGCAGGGCAACTCTCACGAGCTGTTTTATAAACGAACGGTGCGGTGGCGCGTGCCTGCGAGGCCGCCTTGCGGCCGAGCAGCACGCGCGAGGGAGTCGCTGGCTCCCGGAGCGAAGCGGAGGGTGCCAGCGACGAGGCTGGGGAGGCGTGAGGTGCTGTGCTGGGCGGGACTCAACGGGGCAGTCGCGAGGACGAAGCACGGCGACGTAAGCACCGCAATGAGGGAGAACGGAGTGAGCGACCGAGTGAGGAGCACAGCGAGCCGCGCGAGTCCTCGCGACTGGGGCTTTGGAGGCGTTCGCCGCCAATTCACGGGTAGCTGTTTATGACCGAGCGACTGGGGCTTTGGAGGCGTTCGCCGCCGATCCGCAATCGATTTCTATAACTAACAGCGACCGCCTTACAGCTCGTTCTTCACGTACACGCCCAGCAGTCCGCCGAGCGCGCTCAGAACCACGGAGTAGGCGACGCCGCCCAACACGATGAGGGCGGCGACGAAGACGACTCCGCCGGCCGCGAGGCCGACTTCGAGCGGGAACCCGAAGAACCCCAAGAACGGGAGGAAAACCAGCACGAGCAACAGCAGTCCGACGATCGGGATCGCGGCGATCGCGCCGGAGAGCGCGCCGACCCGGAGGCCGTCGTCTCCATTTAAATACCCGGCCACCGCGCCGCCGAGGAGCGGTGAGATGCCGGTAAACGAGAGCACCGTCGACGCGATAGCGCCGACGACCGCGTTGAGGAGGGTGTTCTCTGTGTCCATGCGCGGTCGAACTCCCGGCGGCGGCATACGTTTTGCGAAGCGCGGCGGCCGGGCCGGCCCGCGCTCGGCACGACCGGACGGCGAGCGAGCCGATAGTTTATGAGGCGGGCGCCACCTCTCACGGGTATGAGCGAGGAGGAGGCGATCCACGTCGCGGACGTCAGCGAGGGGATCGGCGGCGACGCGACGGCGGAACCCGGCTCGCCGGTCGAACTCCCGGTCGTCGACGTGCTCACCGGCCGGTCCTTCATCACGGGGAAGAGCGGGTCCGGGAAGAGCAACACCGCAAGTGTCGTGATAGAAAATCTGCTATCTAACGGATTTCCTGTCATGATCGTGGACACAGACGGTGAATATTACGGTTTAAAGGAAGAATATGAAATTCTTCACGCCGGCGCCGACGACGAGTGCGACATCGTCGTCTCCCCCGAGCACGCCGAGAAGCTCGCGACCCTCGCCTTAGAGCAGAACGTCCCGATCATCTTGGACGTCTCCGGCTACCTCGAAGAGGACACGGCCAACGAGCTCCTCCTGGAGGTCGTCAAGCAGCTGTTCGCGAAGGAGAAGCGCATGAAGAAGCCCTTCCTGCTCGTCATCGAGGAGTGCCACGAGTACATCCCCGAGGGCGGCGGCATGGACGAGACGGGGAAGATGCTGATCAAGGTGGGGAAGCGCGGCCGGAAGCACGGGCTCGGCATCGTCGGCATCAGCCAGCGCCCGGCCGACGTCAAGAAGGACTTCATCACCCAGTGCGACTGGCTCTGCTGGCACCGGCTCACCTGGGACAACGACACGAAGGTGGTCGGGCGCATCCTCGGCTCGAAGTACGCCAGCGCGGTCGAGGACCTCGGCGACGGCGAGGCGTTCCTGATGACCGACTGGGACGAGTCGATCCGCCGGATCCAGTTCCACCGCAAGGAGACGTTCGACGCGGGCGCGACCCCCGGGCTCGACGACTTCGAGCGCCCCGAACTGAAGTCCGTCTCCAGCGACCTCGTCGGCGAGCTCCAGTCGATCTCCGACGAGAAGGAGCGCCGCGAGTCCGAGATCGCCGACCTCAAGCAGGAGTTACAAAAGAAGGACCGGCGGATCGCCGACCTCGAACGCGAGCTGGAGGAGGCCCGCGACCTGAGCGACATGGCCGACCAGTTCGCGCAGGCGCTCCTCGGTAAGGCGGAGGCCCCGTACCGGGGCGGCGGTCGACCTCCGGCCGGCGACGAGCGACTCGGAGGGACGGACGACGGCGACGAGGGCCAGTCCGTCCTCAAGTCGTACGACGAGGCGGTCGCCGCGACCGAGGAGAGCGACGCGGACGCGGAAGCGGAGACCGACGCCGCGCCCGGACCGGGCCCATCGGCCGCCGACGGCGGCGCCGAGGTCGACGCCGACGCCGCGACCGGTGACGCCGCGACCGCTGACGCCGCGGATGTCGACGCGACGGCCGCCGATTCTGCGGACGAACCGAACCCCCCGGATGACGTCGACCCGGTCACCCGCGACGACGTGGCCGAGAGCGCGCTCCGGTTCGACGAGGCGATCGAGCTCGGTACCCGCGAAGCGGTCATCGATGAGCTCCGCTCGCGGATCGAGTCCCTCCCGGAGCTCTCGCGCGGGATGCTCCGCCACTATCGACGCGAGGGCGCGAGCGACCCGGTCGCGGCCCACATCGACGCCGGGGGCGACGGCGACTCCGGCCACGCGTACAGCCGTCACCGCCCGATCCGGCGGGCGGGACTCATCCGCCACGCCGGTCGGGGCAGCTACGCCTACGCGGTCCCGGACCTCGTCCGGGAGGCGTACGCCGACCGCCTCGACGAGGCGCAGGTCGACGAGATCGTTCGCGCCGTTGAGCGCGTCTTCGTCCCGTCCGCCGAACTGGACTACCCGCCGGACGCCGCTCCGGCCGAGGTCGGTGACCGGGCGCCCGCCGGAGACGACGAGGCCGAGGAGAACACGGACACCGACGCGGCCGACGGGGGCGAGGAGCCTTCGGCGCCGACCGACGCCGGCCTGAGCGACGCCGCGCGTCGGTTCGCCGAGCGATCGGAGCGCTGAGGCCGGAGTGCCGGGGCCAGAGCGCTGAGACCGGAGCGCTGCGGTCGGCGAACCCCGCGGCCGGCTCTCGAGGTAACTCTCCGCTCGGTAGCCCGGTCAGAACGGGACCGAGAGGTACTCGCTCGGCACCGCGTTCCGTGCCGTCACCTGCGGGTCGACCACCTGACTGATCTCCAAGCCCCCGACGAGGCTGGAGAAGAGATACGCCTCGGTGCGCGAGAAGCCGTGGTGGTGCGCCAGCAGGTCGAGCATGTCGGCGTTCGCCAGCTCGACCGCCCCCTCCAGCGTCTCGGCGCTCGCGAGCGTCTTCACCGCGTCGCCGGTGTCGAGGAGCGGACGGTCGAGCGGCACGGCCGGATCCTCGACCACGGAGAGCGTCGCGTCGACCTCGACCGCGATCTCCGCGCCGGTCCCGCACATCTCCCCGTCCGCCATCGCCGCTTTCGCGTCGCCCAGCGCCAACATGGCGCCCTCCTGAAACACCGGGAAGTAGACGGTCGTCCCCCCGGTCACGTCGGTCGTGTCGAGGTTACCGCCGTGGTCGTCGGGCGTGAGCGTCGAGACCGTCCCGCCGCCGGTGGCGACCCCGATCGTTCCGATCACGGGTTCGATCGGTACGTCGATCCCCTCGAACTCGACCGCCCCGGCCTCCGACTCGTCGGCGTCGACCTCGGTGATCCGCGTCGCTGGGTGGTCGATCTCGGGGTCGTCCTGAAGCAGTCCGAACCCGGGTGCGGTGAGCACACGGCCGCGGTCTTCGGCGACGCGCACGGCCTCGATCTCCACCGCGAGGACGTCGCCGGGGCTCGCGCCGGCTACCGCGATCGGTCCCGTCGCGGCGTTGACCTCTTCCGGGATCGCGTCGAGGAGGTCGTCGTCGCGCTGAATCTCGCCGTTCAGACTGTCGATCGTCTCGACCGTCAGCGACTCGCCGTCGGCGGCCTCGTAGACGGGGTCCATCTCCGGACCGAACTCGTAGACGTGGCCGTCGCGGTGTGAGACTGTCTCTCGCGTCATTACGTCCACCTGGGCGCCCCGGTAACAAAAAGCCCGGCCGGCGTCAGCGCGGCGCCGCCGCCTCGGGCGGGACGAGCAGGACGTTGTTCGTCCCGCGCGCGACGATCGACTCCGCGGTGCTCCCGAGGAGGAGCCGCCGGAGTCGGCTCGTCCCGCGCGCGCCGATGAGCGTCGTCGTCGCGCCCATGCGCTCCTCTTCGGCCGTGATCTCGTCGACGGGGTTGCCGGACCTGACGTTGGTCTCGACGTGGAACCCGGTCCGGTCGCCGAGGTCACTCGCAAGCTCGTCCAGCCGCTCTTCGGCGGTCGCCGTCGACTCCGCGTCTCCGCCGCCCACGTGGAGCAGGTACGCCCGCTCGGTCGCGCCCGTCAGCGCCGGGAAGTAGTCGTAGGCGCGCGCCGCGTTCTCGGAGAAGTCGGTGGCGTACAGCACGTCCTGGAACAGGTGTTCCTTCTTGACCGCGTGTCCGTCCGGCGTCTCCTCGATCCGCTCGACGAGCAGCGGCCTGACGGCCGTCCGCGCGACGTTGCGCACGGTGCCGCCGATGAGCCGATTCTGGAGCGGCGCCTGTCCGCGTGACCCGACGACGATCATGTCCGCGTCGAGCCGCTCGGCCAAGCCGTTGATCCGTCGATGCGGCGTCCCGCGGGCGACGTGCGTCTCCACGTCGAACCCCGCGCGCTCGAACACGCTCCGCTGCGGCGCGAGCGCCTCTCGGGCGTCGCTGGCGGCGTCCATCCCCGGCAGCCCGCTGGAGACGTTGTCCGGGACGACCGTCAACAGGTGAACCTCGCTGACACCGATGTTGTCGAGACACTCCAGACAGGTCCGAGACTCGATCGCCGCCTCGTTCGCGTCCGAGAGGTCTGTCGCGAATACGATCCTCATACGCGACTGTTCGTGCTGATGAGTAATATTGTTTTTGTTGTACAATAAAAGAGTTTTCAAAGACGGCACAGCGGTCGGTCGGTGACGGCACACTCCGGTTCGGGGTCGGTCGCTGCCGGGGGAGCAACCCGCCTCAGGCGTCCGGGTCGGCCGCCGCCGACGGTCCGTGATCGAGGAGCGGCGAGTCCGCGTTCGCACACTCGTCCCGGCCGCAGACGCCGGCGTCGTCGCCCGCTCGCTCGACGCCTGCCGTGAGTCCGCCGATCTGCCAGTCGACGGCGTGCCCCGTCGCGCGCTCGTGGTCGTCGAGCGCGGTCCGCGCCCGCCGGAGCGAGTCGAACGCCTCGTCGTACGCACAGTCGGTACAGCGGACGCGAACGGTCGTCGACATGGCCCTCTCTTCGGTCTCGACCACCGTAAGTGCCGCTATCGGCTACTGGGCCGATCGCCCCGGCGTCGGATTCCCTCGGACGGGACTGTATTGAAACAGATACGCAATATTAAAACATATGTGTGTAGTATTGTCTTTTGCGCACAAGCTACTAACCCATGAGCACCGAACTCAATATCGCGGAGACGCTGGACGTGAAAGGACTGAGCTGCCCGATGCCTATCGTGAAGACGAAGGGCGCGATCGACGACCTCGCCCCCGGTGAGGTGCTGGAGGTCGTCGCGACCGATCCCGGAAGCGTGAGCGACATCGACGGGTGGGCGACGGGCACCGACGGCGTCACGCTCCTTGAACAGGAGGAGGGCGACGACGTGTACACGCACTACGTCCGCAAGGAAGAATGAGCATGGACGAGATCGGAATCATCGTCTCCAGCGACGACCCGAAGAGCCTCGCGATGGCGACCAACCTCGGCCACGTCGCGCTGACGATGGACACCGACGTGTTCCTTTACTTCACCTTCGACGGACTGACGCACCTGCTGGAGGGCGAGAAAGACCTCTCGTCGGTCCAGCCGCTGCTCGACGAGGGGATGCCGAACCCCTACGACATGCTCGACCAGCTGATCGCCGACGGCGGGGAGGCGGTCACCTCGGTCGCGTGTACGACCACGCTGGACATGCTCCAGTGGGAGCAGGAGGCCATCGACGACGACCTGACGACGCAGTTCGCCGGCGCGGTCACCTTCCTCGAGGCCGCCGAGGAGGCCGACCACGTGTTCACGTTCTGAGCGCCGGCGTCGCGTCGGTCCGCTCCACCCTTCCCGCCGCTGTACGTGTGCCCCTGAGACGTATCGCCGTCCGAAACAACTCTCCCACCGTCCGAACTCCCGCGCCGTCCGAAGCTTGCCACCGCGAGACGTGTCCGACTCGACGTGAGAACGGATCTGTCCTCAATCGGGAGCGTACGGATCACAACTACTTTGGAGAGTACTGGAAAAATCACACACATGCCCTCTGAAAAGACCTGTCCGGACTGCGAGGAGCCGCTAGAGGAGATGGAGCTACAGGGAACCGACGCTCTCGGGACGCTCTCCGTTGTCTCCGACGGGTCGAGCGACGGGTTTCTCGGCGGCCTCAGCGCCGACGAGATCCTCACGCCGGTCCCGTACGTGTGCCCCGAGTGCCGGCGGACCCTCATCTACGCGGAATAGCGACCGAAAGTAGCGCGCGAAACTCTGCGACGCCCACCGCCCTCGCGTCGAGTCCGCCTCGTGAGGGGTCTCGGTGCTCCGCTCAGCTCTCGACGGCGGCGCGCTCGGGTTCGTCGTACTTCTCCTCGAACTCGCCGATGAGCTGGCCCATCTTCGCGTACCAGTCGTTGAGCATCCGCTGCATGTCGTCGGCGATCTGGGACGGATCCGTGGGGCTGTACACGTGGTAGTAGCCGCCGTGGTCGTAGTTAATCTGTTCCTTCTGGATGAAGCCGGCGTTCAGGAGGCGCTGGACCGCGCGGTAGGCGGTCGAGCGCTCGCGGTCGACGCGTTCGGCGACCTCGTCGATCGTGAGCGCCTCTTCGGCCGAGACCATCGCTCGGTAGCAGTCCTTGTCCAACTGTTTCAGACCGTGGAAGCACTCGAGTAACCCCTCGCACTCCATGTCTCGTTGGAGCTGTTCGGACATCGAATCGGACATTTTACGTGGTAACTGACGGTTTCCGCCGCAAAAAGTGTTGTGTGTGTCGTACAATCGCGTGCTTCCGAGCCCGGACTCCCGCTCCTCCCGGCGCTGCCCGCGCCGGTCGCTCCCGCCGCGAGGAGGCGCGGCGGAGCGGTTCGGTCCCGGCTCCCGCACGCGGTCGCTACTCGTCGCCGTCGGACGCGTCGTCGTCCGTCTCCTCCGCGTCCTCCTCGTCCGCCGCGAGCCCGGCGGCCTCGACGGCGGCCTCGACCTCGTCGGTCGGGACCGTCCGGAAGCCGTCGGCCTCGGTCACGGTCGCGACCGCGAGGTCGGACGCCTCGAACTCGTCGTCGTGGGCGGCCAGGGCCGCGACCGCGAGTTCGATGCCGTCCTCGAGCGAGAGGTCGTCGCTCCACTCGTCTTCGAGGTGTCCCTGAATGTCCTGCCGGCCGCCGCCGATGACGGTCGCCTTCCACTCGTTGGGCGTACCCGAGGGGTCGGCGGCGAACAGGCGCGGCTCGCCGTCGTCGATGCCGCCGATGAGGAGGGCGGCACCGTACGGGCGCGTGCCACCGCGCTGGGTGTTCTCTTGGATGTGGTCGGTAATGAACTTCGTCAGCGTCTCGACGCCGACGGGCTCGCCGTAGCGGAGGCGGTTCCCCTGCGACTGGCGGCGCGCGAGGTCGATCAGCTGCCGGGCGTCGGCGACGTGGCCGGCGCTCGCGGTGCCGACGTGGTCGTCGAGCTTGTGGAGCTTCTCGATGCTCTCGGCCTCCATCAGCGACGAGGAGGGGCGGGACATCGCGACGAAGACGACGCCGTCGGTCGTCCGGACGCCGACGCTCGGCGCGCCGCGCGAGACCGCCTCGCGGGCGTACTCGACCTGATATATCCGGCCGTCCGGCGAGAACAGCGACGTGCCGCGGTCGTACGCCTGCTGGTCGTTGCCGCCCATCATCGCCGATCACCCGCTCGCGCGGTGTCGCGTTCGGTCATTACCCTCACTTACGTTGGCCCGTTGAAAAAGCATCCGTAACCGGTACGTCTCGGTGGCCGTCGAAACCGCGGGTCCCCGCCGGCCGCGTTCGCCGCCTAGCGGCGGAGTCGAGTTCGCCGACGAAGCGCCGGTAGGAGCCGTCAGCTTCCGTCGCCGACGGATATAACCACGCAGGTCGCGTAGTCATAGTGACATTGACGCCCACACGAACTACAGCCGCGCTGCTGGCCGCGTTAACGGTGCTGTCCGTCGTCGTCGGCGGGTTCGCGGTCGGCGGCGCGGCGGCGGTACCGGACGCGCGGATCACCCTCACCGAGGTCGGCGTGTCTCCGGGCGCTCCGACCGTCGACGAGCGCGCGACCCTGAACGTCACGGTCTCGAACTCCGGCGGCAGCGACGCGGCGGCGAACCTCACGACGGTCCGCGTCCGGGACGCGGACGGCGACGTGCTCGACAGCGCCTCGGGCGTCGGGGCGCTCTCGGCGGGCGACTCGCTGGACGCGACGCTGTGGACGACGTTCAGGGAACCGGGCGAGAAGCGGCTCACCGTCGAGGTCGTCGCGAACCAGTCGACGAGCGGCGAGTTCGTGACTGTCAGCCGCGACGTCGTGTTCGAGGTGCGCCCGACCGAGGTCGCGCTCGACCTCCGCACCCGCGCGCTCGACCCCGAGGACCTCCGGAGCGACGACGAGAGCGAGAGCGCCACCGGCGACCTCGGCATCGGCGGCATCCAGGGCGTCTTCGGCGGGGGCGGCGGGCTCGATACCGGCGACGGCGGTCAGGGCGAGGCGTCGCCGCCGGCCGTCGATTCGCCCGTCGAGGTGACCGTGGTCAACACCGGTACGACGGCCGCCGACCGGATCAGCCTCCGCGCCGTCGGGGCCGCGGTCGACGGTGACGGCGCGGAGACGGTCGACGTCGGCCCGTTCGTCGTCGAGGGCGTGGCGCCCGGCGAGGAGCGACGCGTGATCGTCGATCTCGGACCGCTCGACCGGCGCTCGGACGTGACGGTCACCGCCGCCTTCCGCGCCGACACGGACCGGCGGAACGATCGCGGCGCCGACCGGAGCGCGGAGTCGACGGTGACGTACCCCGTCCGCGAGGCGACGCCGACCGTGACCGACGCGACCGTGCGCGAGACCGCTGACGGCGTCGTCGTCGACGCCAACCTCGGCAACGCGGGGAGCGGCGAGATGACCGGTGCGGTCGTCTCGGTCGGCGACGCGCCCGGCGTCGCGCCGACCCCCGCGGGCGGTGAGTACTTCGTCGGGACGCTCGGCGCCAGCGACTTCGTCGGCTTCGACGTGACGACCGCGGCGAACGTCACGGTCGCCGAGGAGATCCCGATCCGCGTCACGTACACCGAGCGCGGCGTGCGGTACACGGAGACGTTCTCGGTGGCCGCGCCGGAGCCGGCTACCGACGATCGCGACGGCGGCGGCACCCTCGGCCGACTCGGCGCCGGCGGGCTGGGGACCGTGGGGACGGTCGCGAGCGGCCTCGCGCTCGTCGGCCTCGCCGGGGCGGTCGGCGTCGCGGTCAGGACCGGACGAATCGGGGGACCGACCGGGCGACGACGCGACGGGTCGGCGCCGTGAGCCGGAACCGCACGACCGACGAGGCGGAGGATCTTGCGGCCGGTCGGGCGACGAACGGCGCTGCGGCCGACTGGGAGACGAGCGGCGACAGCAATCTCGCTGACGACGACTACGCCGTCGCGCTCCGCGGGGTCGTCAAGCGGTATCCGAGCGGGGGCGGCGAGCCGGTGGTCGCGCTCGACGACGTCGACTTCGCGGCCCGGCCCGGCGAGTTCGTCGCGGTAGTCGGGCCGAGCGGCTCCGGCAAGTCGACGCTGCTGAACGTCCTCGGGCTCCTTGACGACCCCACTTCCGGCCGACGGCTGCTCGGCGACACCGACGTGACGAGCCTCTCTGTCGCGGAGCGAACGCGGGCGCGCAAGGAGTCGATCGGGTTCGTGTTCCAGGACTTCCACCTGCTGCCGACGCTCACCGCCGTCGAGAACGTCGCGATGCCGACGGCGTTCGACCCCGGCGACGCGAGCGACCGGGCCGCGAACCTGCTCGCGCGGTTCGGGCTCGGCGACCGGCTCGACCACGAACCGAACGAGCTCTCCGGCGGGCAGCAACAGCGCGTCGCGATCGCCCGGTCGCTGACACACCAGCCCCCGGTCCTGCCCGGGGACGCGCCACAGGGGACCCCCCGACCCGACACCTGTCGAGCTGACCTCCACGGATCCGACCAGCCCACCGGCGAGGGG
>NZ_NEWJ01000089.1:0-9660 GCF_002135045.1 Halorubrum sp. SD683 | reverse complement strand
CTGCCCTCGGGGCGCGCCCGTTCGGACCGGGGCGGAGCACGGTCGACCGCGGCGCGGCCGGGCGAATTAGGTGGGTGGGGCCGCGACCCGTCGGCATGGAACTCACCGTGCTCGGGTCCGGCAGCGCGATGCCGGTCCCGGACCGCGCGCAGGCCGGCTACCTCCTCGACGACGGCGACCGATCGCTGCTCGTCGACTGCGGCAGCGGCGTCCTCCAGCGGCTCGCGGGGACCGACACGGGCTACGAAGGCGTCTCGACGGTCCTCCTGACCCACCACCACCTCGACCACGTCGCGGCGCTGTTGCCGCTCCTGAAGGCCCGCTGGCTCGCCGGCGAGGAACACCTCGAAGTCGTCGGGCCCGCGGGCACGAAGTCGCTCGTCGACGGCCTGCTCGGCGTTCACGACTACCTCGACGGCCGGATCGACCTCGCCGTCCGCGAGGTGTCGAGCGCGCGCCCGTTCGCCGCCGGCGGGTTCGACGTGACGGCCCGGGAGACGCGCCACTCGATGGACGGGTTCGCCTACCGCTTCTCGCCGCCGAGTTCGGACGCCGCGGCCGCTGACGGCCCGCTCGCGCTCTCCGGAGACACCGAGGCGTTCGCGGGCATGGCGCGGTTCGCGGACGGCGCCGACTGCCTCGTCCACGACTGCTCGTTCCCAGATGACGTCGACGTGTCAAATCACCCGACGCCAACGAGCCTCGGCGAGTCGCTGGCGGACGTCGAGGTCGGGACGCTCCTGCTCTCGCACCTCTACCCGCACACCGGCGGCCGCGAGCGCGAGATGACGGAAAGCGTCCGCGAGGCGGGGTTCGACGGCGAGGTACGGGCCGCGGCCGACGGACTGCGCGTGTCGCTGTGACCGCTGCGCGGACTCGGACCGCAACTGTCGGTCGGCCGCTCACCGGTCTCGACGTAACCGTCGGTCGGCCGCACGTCGGCTTGGACGTAACCGGCAAACGTTACCTATCCGCACGAACGACCCGGATATTTAAGCGCGCGTGGTCGTTCCTGTCTTCCATGGCCGGCCCACTCGCGGACGACTTCGGACGGGAGGTGACGGGGGTGCGGATCTCGCTTACCGACCGGTGTAACTTCGACTGCGTCTACTGTCACAACGAGGGGTTAGGCGATACGCGCGGGCCGATGGAGCCGAGCGACGCGGAGATGAGCGCCGACGACGTGGTCCGGTTCCTCGAGGTCGTCGAGGGATACGGCGTCGACGCTGTGAAGTTCACCGGCGGCGAGCCGATGCTCCGGCAGGATCTGGAGGAGATCATCGAGCGCACGCCAGATTCGATGGAGGTGTCGATGACGACGAACGGCACGTTCCTCCCCGGGCGCGCCGCGGACCTGAACGCCGCCGGCCTCGACCGCGTCAACGTCTCGCAGGACGCGCTCGACCCGGACGACTTCGCCGAGGTGACGAAGTCCGGCGCCTACGAGCAGGTCCTCGAAGGCGTGAAGGCGGCGGTCGAGGCCGGACTCGACCCCGTGAAGCTCAACATGGTCGTGTTCACGCACACCGCGGGCTACGTCGAGGAGATGGTCGAGCACGTCGCCGACAACGAGGGGCTCCAGCTCCAGCTCATTCAGTACATGCCGGAGCTGACCGGCAAGCCGGAGTGGAACGTCGACATCGGGCGCGTCCACGACTGGCTCGCCGAGAAGGCGGACCGCGTCGAACACCGCGAGATGCACGACCGGAAGCGCTACTTCGTCGGCGAGGCGAGCGACGACGAGACGGGCGGCATGGTCGAGATCGTCGACCCCGTCGAGAACGAGGACTTTTGCGCCAACTGCGGCCGCGTCCGCGTCACCCACGAGGGGTACCTGAAGGGGTGTCTCAACCGCAACGACGACCTCCGGTCGATGGGCGAGATGACCCGCGAAGAGATCGCGGACACCTTCGAGGAGGTGGTGGCCAATCGGGTTCCTTACTACGGCGAGTACCTCGTCGAGGGCGACGACGGCGAGTACGAACTCAACGAGAAGTACCTCGGGACGCCGCCCGCCGCGGACTGAGGCACGGGCCGATGGGCGCGGAGCGCGCCGCGATCGCCGACGTTCGGAGCGCGCCGCGATCGCCGACGGTCGGCGCGCCGGTCGGGGCCTACTCCGGCGGCTCGTACGGCCGACTGCTCCCGTCGTCCGGGAGCCGACGCAGGTACTTCGCGAACAGGTCCGCCACACGGGTGTACGCGTCGAGGACGTGGTCCAGTTCGCCGAACCCGTGCGGCTCGCCCTCGTACCGGCGGAGCTCGTGGCGGGCGTCGTGTTTCTCCAGCTCGGCGACGAGCTGCTCCGACTGGCTGATCGGGACGCGGGCGTCCTCCTCGCCGTGGAGCACCATGAGCGGGTCGTCGATGTCGGGGACGGCCCGGATCGGGCTCGCGTCGCGGTAGGCGTCGAGGTCGGCGACGAAGTCGCCCAGCTCGCGCTTGAGTAGTTGCCACCCCACGTCGTCGGTGTCGTCGACGAACGACTCGTAGTCGTACACGCCGTAGAAGGCGGCGCCGGCGCGGAACCGGTCGCTGTTGCCGAGCGCGTTCACGGTCATCAGCCCGCCGCCGGAGCCGCCGAATATCCCGACGCGGTCGCCGTCGACGGCGTCGTAGCGCGCCGCCGTCGCGTCCGCGGCGCGGATCACGTCGTCGAGGTCGCCGCCGCCCCAGTCGCCGTCGTTCGCCATGCGGAACGCCCGACCGAACCCGTCGGAGCCGCGGTAGTTGGGGCGGACGACCGCGTAGCCGAGCGCCGCGAAGTACGCCGCCCGGTGGTCGAAACCGAAGCCGTCGAAGGCGGTCGGACCGCCGTGCGGCTTCACGAGGAGCGGGACGGAGTCCGGCTCGGCGGCCGACGCGGGCGGGTGGACCACCGCGTTGACCCCGGTCCCGTCGGAGTCGTAGGTGAACGCCTCCGGGGCCGGAAGCCGGTCCGACAGCCCCGCCGTCGCCGTCGGCGTGCGTCGCTCGCCGGTCGCCGCGTCGACCGCGGTCGGCGGCTCAGTCGGCGTCTCCCGGACCGACAGCACGCGGTCGCCGTCCCACCGCGGTGCGCCGTGGATCGCGTCGCCGGTCGCGAGGGCGGTCGCGTCGGCGGCCGCGTCGGGGTCGGCGCCCGTCCCGGGGCCGGCGTCCGCGAGCGCGCCGTCGACGTCGACCGCGTGGACGTGCGTCCGGCCGCCCGCGGTGGCGGTCACGGCGAGCCTGTCGCCCGCGTCGTTCCACTCGGGCGCGGCGATCTCGGTCTCCGGGACGCCGTAGATCGGCGTCGGCGAGTCGCTCCCGTCGGCCGCGGGTTCGTCGCCGCCGACGCCGTACACCGCGTCGTATCCGCTGCCGTCGTGGACGAACGCGACCGCCTCGTCGTCGCCGGGTCGCGGGCGCGGACAGGCCGCCCGGACGCCCGGTTCGGCGAACAGTTCGGTGACGGCCCCGCTGCCGTCGCCACCGAACGGGACGCGGACGAGCGCGGCCTCGTAGTCGAACAGGTCGGCGTGTGCCGAGCGCGTCGCGACGACGCTGTCGCCCTGCCAGTGCGGGTCGGCGTAGAGGTACTCGCCGGTCGCGATCGCCTCGATCCGGTCGCCGTCGGGGGAGACGACCGCGAGGCTCGCCCGCAAGAAGGCGTCGGTGACGATCGCGATCCCGGGCTCGCCCCACGCGAGGCCGGAGATGCCGCCCTCCAAGTCGGTCAGCACCTCGACCGCGCCGGTGTCGGCGTCGACGGTCGCCAGCTCGGCGTCGCCGGTGACGAAGGCGATCCGGTCGCCGTCGGGGCTCCAGTCGAGCCACCGCGCGTCGGTGCGCCCGTAGCGCATGGCCGACGCCCCCCGGCTCGTGAGCCGGCGGTCCTCGCCGTCGGTCGCCAGCCAGACGTCGGTGGTCAGCTCGCGGTTCTTCGCGTACGCGATCCGCCCGTCGGGTCCGACCGCGGCTTGGACAACGCGGTCTGCGACGGCCATGTCGGCGAGCAGCCCGTCGTAGTCGGTGTCTCTGAGGTCTCGTCGGTACACGCGTGTCACTGCGGTGAGCGAGCACTTGGGCGTATGGCACCCGGAAGGGGTAGCTCACGAGACGTTGGACTCGTTATCACGGCGCAATTGAACCCTCTCCCGCTGAGAGTCCGCTAAGCGCGTGCCGAACGCAGAACGCAAGCGTTGTACTCTCCCGTGTTCTGCGGGGCGATCTGCCGTGTGAATCTGGACGGAGACCGTCTCGACGCTTAATTCGCGCAGTGAGAAGCGGGTATCGGGCGTCCACTCGTGCGTCTCGTGCCAGTCTCCCGATTATTCCTGATACTGCGGCACACGGGTGAATAAAAGATATATGACGCCCTTCGTAGATCCCAGTCGTGTCTGAGTTCCTCACTCCGCACCCTGTCGAACCCGGCGATCGGGTCGCGGTCGTCGCGCCGGCGTCGAACGCACCCGAGTCTGCGCGGTTCATCTACGAACTCGGTCTCGAGCGAATGCGCGACGTTTTCGACCTCGATCCGGTGGAGTATCCGACCGCGACCGCCGACCCGGAGTGGCTTGCGGACAATCCGGAGGCACGCGCCGAGGAGGTTATGAACGCATTCCGCGACCCGGACGTCTCAGCCGTGATCGCAAACATCGGAGGCCACGACCAGATCACGATCCTCCCGTATCTCGACGGAGATGTACTCCGTGAACACCCGACCCGGTTCTACGGGTACTCAGACAACACGAACCTGGCCCTGTTCCTCTGGAACCAGGGGATCGTCTCGTACTACGGCGGATCGACGCTGCTCGAATACGCGATGGACGGAGAGATGTTCGATTACACGGAGGAGTACCTGCGGCGTGCGCTCTTCGAGGACTCGATCGGCGACTGGACCGAAGCAGAGGTGTTCACTGACGAGGCCGGGGACTGGGAAGATCCGGAGTCGGTCGAGACTACTCGCGAGATCGAACAATCCGACGGCCGGATCTGGCGCGGCGGTGAAGAGGCGGTCTCGGGTCGGATCTGGGGCGGTTGCTACGCAGTCCTCGTCGAACAGTTCCTCGCCGATCGGTACCTGCCCGACCCCGACGCGCTGACCGGTACTGTCCTCGCGCTAGAGACGAGCGAATTGGTCCCTGACCCGGCCGTCGTCGGTGCGAACCTTCGCGCACTCGGCGAGCGCGGCCTTCTCGAACGATTCGACGGTGTGCTTGTCGGACGCCCCGCCGCTCGCTCACACATCGAAGAGAATCCGCGAGAGTGGCGGGCGGAGTATCGGGAGCGCCAGCGCGAGGCGATTAGTGACGCGTTCGAGACGTACAATCCGAACGCTCCGGTTGTCTTCAATTGCGAGTTCGGACACACGTACCCGACGTGTCCCATCCCGATCGGCGGTGAGGTCGAAATCGACCCCTCGACCGCATCCATTCGCCTTCTTTGAGTTCACGGCGGGCTAGAATCCGGTGCCAGATAGATTCTCTGTGTCCAGACGGAATGAGACCGGGATTCACGCGCAAGGTGTGCCGGCCACCGCTGACCGGGGGTGGTGTACAGGCGCAGGTCATTCTGAGGCCGCAGCTACCTGTTCCACCAACAGTCTTCGACGACGAGGGATCGATCGAGGACGCCGAGGTCCGTGATTCCGCTTTGGCGAGGTTGCGGGCGATGCCGTCCGGGTCGTGGCGGGGGCGAGCGTGCTCGATACTGCTCCGTATCGGTGGTTCGAGAGACGTCGTGTCGACACCGCCGGGCTCGGTATCGTTTCCGTCGCGGTCGAAGGTCGATTTCGGATCCTGCCGGACGAGGGTCCCGCCGAGCCGGTTCCGATCGACGGTCCACGGAGAACCGCAACACGGGTAGGCGATCTCGGCGCCGCGTCCAGTGAAAGTCGGATGCGTGCGAGGGACCCGTTAATCTGCGGAACGGAACCCGAACCGCAGCGTCTCGGACGATTTAACAATCCGATCGCAGAGACGCGATCGACCCCAAATTCGGGTGTTTGACAGACGACCCGAGAACCGACGGGTTCGAAGCGAGCACGGTGGGATTCGAACCCACGGCCATCGGATTAGAAGTCCGACGCTCTATCCTGGCTGAGCTACGTGCCCTCACTCGACTCTGATCCGCCGCGTCTAAAAAACGCCCGCGGTTCGCGGCGGGCCGCTCAGCACCGGCCAACAGCAGACCTAAGTCCGCGAGCGGAGTAGCGACCGGTAATGAACGTCATCGGAACCGTCGGCCTCCCCGGCAGCGGGAAGGGGGAGGCGGCAAACGTGGCCGAGGCGGCTGGCATCCCCGTCGTCGTCATGGGCGACGTGGTCCGCGCCGAGTGTCGCCGCCGCGGGCTCGACCCGGCGCAACACCACGGCCGGATGGCCGGCACGCTCCGCGAGGAGGAGGGCGACGACGCCATCGCCGCTCGGACGCTCCCGCGCATCCGGGAGGCGGCGGCCAAGAGCGAGCGCGGCGAGACCGTCGTCGTCGACGGTCTCCGCTCGACCGTCGAGCTCGAACGCTTCCGCGAGGCGTTCGGCGACGACTTCACGCTCGTCGCGATCCGCGCGCCCTTCAAGCTCCGCGCCGAGCGGCTGGGCGAGCGCGGCCGCGACGACTCCGACTCGGACCTGGCGTCGCTCCGCAGGCGCGACGCCCGCGAGATCGACCTCGGACTCGGCGAGACGTTGGAGCGCGCCGACGTCGAGATCGACAACACCGACAGCCTCGCGGCGTTCCGCGAGCGCGTCCGCGAAGTGCTGGGCGTCGACGGTGAGGGCGCGGACCGTTCGGACGGCGACGCCGCCGAGGCGGCCGAGGCCGGGGGTGACGGCGCGTGATCTACAGCGTCGACGTTCGGATCGAGGTGCCGGTCCACGACACGGAGGTGACCGACCGGGTCGCCGACGCGGTCGAGAACGTCTTCCCGGACGCGGAGCCGGTCCACGAGGACGGGCGGCTCGTCTCCGAGACGCACAGCCTCGACGCGTTCTCCGACGTGCTCCACGAGCAGGAGATCCTCGACACCGCCCGCCGCGTCTTCCGACAGAACCGCACCGACGACGGGTTCGCCTTCTCGTTGAAGAAGCAGGCGGCGCTCGAAGGCGTCGTCAACTTCGCGGTCGGCGATCCGGACGAACTCGGTGAGATCGACGTCGAGGTGCGCGTCCGCGAGCCGGACGTCGAGTCGTTCATCGACTACGTCGCGCCCGAGACCGACGGGGGGCAGCCGGTCGACCCCGTCCGCGAGTACGGCGACCGGTTCGACCCCGAGGACGAGGCGTACTGAGGCGCCGACCCGGCGCGCCCGTCGCCGCTCTCCCGGTCACTCGGCCCGTCGCTCACTGATCCACCAGTCACTCGGCCGTGGCGCCGGCCGCGGCCCCGCCGACCGCGCCGAAGACGACCGGATAGACGAGCCCCGCGAGCAGCGCCGCCGTGACGAGCGTCGGGGCGACGCTGCCGCCGTCGCCGACGGCGTACCGGAACAGGAAGGCGCCGATCACCGCGAGCGGGAGGTAGCCGACGACGGCGAGCGCGCCGGACTGCGCGCCGTCGACCGGCGTCGCCGCGCCGGCCGCGCGCGCTATCCCGACCCCGGCGACGACGAGCAGCAGCGGCGGCACGGCGTACAGGAACGTCAGCCCGGCGTCGCTCTGCGCGACGAAGTTCACCGAGCGGGCGGCGCCGATCAGCGAGGGCACGTTCACGTCCACGAAGTGCGCGTTGTAGAACACCCAGCCGACGCCGCGCCACACCGAGATGGTGTCGCCGCCGAACAGGTCGGCGAAGAAGTTGATCCCGGAGAGCCCCTCCTCGACCCGGCCGCTCTGCGTGACGTAGACGACCAGGTAGCCGAGGACGTACGAGACCGCGCCCGCGACCGCCCCGACGACCGCGCCGCGGCCGAGGCTCCTTTCCGCCCCTGTCGCGCTCGATCCGCCGCTGGCTGTCGAAGACATGCGCCCGGTATCGTTTCGGCGGGCGTAAGTGTTTGTTGGGTCGGATCGGGACGCGAAACGATCGCGTCGACGGCCGCAGGAGTGCGTCTATCGGCGGACACCGTCGGATCAGGTCGTCGCCTCGCGCCACTCCGACTGCGAGATCGTGTACCGGACCTCGTCGTGGACGGTGCCGTCCGCGTAGACCAGCTCGTTGCGGAGCCGCCCCTCGCGTCGCCCGCCGAGGCGGTCGACGTACCGCTCGATCGCGCGCCGCGACTTCTCGTTGTCGGAGTGGTGGCCCACGGCGACGACATCCAGGTCGAGGTCTGCGAACGCGACCTCGGCGAGCGCGGCGGCGCGCTCGCCGGAGTAGCCGCGGCCCCAGAACCGCTTGCGGAGCCACGTGCCGAGCGTCGCCGTCCGCTTTTCCCAGTCGACCCCGAAGCCGCCGAAGCCGGCTATCTCGCCCGCACCGTCCTCCCCCTCGCGGGGGTAGATCACGTACGTCGCCGCCTCGCCCTCCTCGAAGCGCTCGCGCCCGCGTTCGAGGAACTCTAGCGTCTCCTTCTTCGTCTCGTGGGGGTCCCACGTGACGAACTCGGTCACCTCGTCGATGCCGGGATCGGACGAGCAGATCCGATAGCACTCGTCGAGGTCGACGTGTTCGGGACTCCGCACCTCCAGCCGAAGCCGGTCCGTCTCGATGGTCTCGGGGAACACGTCGTGAGCGTCGTCGCCCGCCGAATAAATTCCACCGGCGCCCTGCGACGGGTTGTCACGGGCACCGACCGCCGTCGGTCGTCGAACGCCGTCAGTCGCCGAAGGCGTCGGAGAGGTCGCCGCCGACGCTCGCGATCGCGTCGCGCGCCCGGTCGACCTCCGGCATCGTCATGAACCCGTGGACCATCGCGGGGTAGTTCTCGTATCGGGTCGCCACGCCGTCGGCGACGAGCTGCTCCGCGTACGCCCTCCCGCCGTCCCGGAGCGGGTCGAAGCCCGCTGTGACGACCGTCGCGGGCGCGACGCCGGAGAGGTCGCCGGCGTTGATCGGGTCGGCGTACGGGTTCCGACGGTGGATGTCGCTCCGGTAGTAGGCCGCCGAGAACCACTCGATGTCCGCCCGGGAGAGGACGGTCCCGGCGTGTTCCCGCATCGACTCCTGGTCGGGGTCGACGCCGATCCCCGGGTACAGGAGCGCCTGTCGGGCGATGTCGGGGCCGTCCCGCTCGGCGGCCATGAGGGCGGTCACCGCGGCGAGGGTGCCGCCGGCGGAGTCGCCCGCGACCGCGAGGTCGCCGGTCCCGCGGAGCCGCTCGGTCGCGTCCGCGGCCCGCTCGACGGCGGCGTACGCGTCCGCGACCGCGGCCGGGAAGGGGTGTTCAGGCGCGAGCCGGTACTCGACCGAGAGGACGGCGCACCCGCTCTCCCGGGTCAGGTGCCGACAGAGCCAGTCGTGGGTCTCGACGCTGCCGAGGACGAACCCCCCGCCGTGGAAGAAGACGACCGTCGGGTAGGGGGGCTCGGCGGCGGGGAGGTAGAGCCGCGCGTCGAGGTCGCCGACCGTCGCCCGGTCGCCGAGGGCGCGCCGCGCCTCGTCGTCTTCGGGTCGGGGAAGGGTCAGCGACTCGGTTGCGCCCACGCTCGGCGGGTCGCGGTTCCGGATCCGCATCAGCGGGTCGGTCAGGCGACGGAGGAGCTTCAGCCGGTAGCGACCGTTCGGGAGCGGGACCCGCGACCGGCGGGTGGCGACGCG
>NZ_NEWJ01000088.1:0-9718 GCF_002135045.1 Halorubrum sp. SD683 | reverse complement strand
AACCGTGGTTGGCGAAGTTCCGCGGCCTGTCCAAGCAGGGCTTGGAGCAGGCCGCTCGGACCTACGGCTTCCTCCGGTCACTGAACCTTACTGGGGCACCGATCCACAGTCTCGTGGACTGTATCGCTGTCAATGTATTCCGCTAGTTCCGCCAGTCTACCGAAGAGCGACGACTAAAGCCGCGCACGCACCGGTTGCGGCCGCACGGACGCAATTCTCGCGACTGAGAAGGCAACGGAGGATTTTATACCCGTTCGGCGACGACATCGCACAATGCGCTTCAGTCGCGACCGTCGGGGCCAGTCGGTCGTGATCGGGACGGTGGTCCTCTTCGGGTTCCTGATTGTTGCGCTCTCGCTGTATCAGGTACAGATCGTTCCGCAGCAGAACGGACAGACGGAGTTCGAACACTTCGAAGCAGTTCAGAATGATCTCGTCGAACTCCGAACTGCGATTTCCGCTGCCGGACAGTCGGAGCGTCCGCAGTTCCTCGACGTGAAACTCGGAACGAGCTACCGGACTAGGACGTTCACGATCAACCCGCCAGACCCGGCGGGAACGCTGCGGACCAGCGACGCGTACAACATCACGATCACCGACGACTCCGGCACCACAGTGAACGTCTCCACGCGATTTATCGAGTACCGGCCGCGGTACAACGAGATCGAATCGGGGTCGACGTGGTACGACAACTCCGTTCTCTACGTCGAAGAGACGGACTCGAACCGTCCTGCCGTAATCATCGAAGATCAGAATATCTTGGTCGACAACGACACGCTCAGACTGACCGCCGTCCAGAACGACTTCAGCGCGTCCGGCACTCGGAAGGTTGCTGTGGAGCTGTACCCGACGAGCAATGCGACCAATCTGTCGAAACTGTCTGGAGGACTCGACGTCCGTATACCGACACGACTCGGCAGCGAGGACGGCTACTGGAACGAGTCGATCGAGAATGGTTCGGTGACGTATCAGGGGATGGACGACACCGCATATCCTCAATCGAGCGGGGTCTCGGCGCTGCTGCTTCGGGTCGACAGCCCTGACAATATCAGTGTGAATTCGGTCGGCATTCAGAGAGAACCAACGGGAGAAACGGCGAAAGACAACGTCGGGCCCACTGTTGGTGGCGGTGGTAGTGATGGTGGAAGTGACGGGAGCGATAGTGGCGCTTCCAGTCAAGTAACTTCTGACAACAATATAAACATCAACAGTTCTGGCGAACATCTTTTCTTCCGGTTCGATACTGGTGGATCAACCTTCACAATAGTCAACGCCAGCGTCGATACCACAAATATGCCAAGTGGGTCTCGAACAGATCTCAAAAAAATATGGATTAATGAGAAACCGCAATACAACGCCAAAGATGGTCAATACGCGTCTGATGGTACAACAATAGATATCGATGACACCGCCGTCAGTGGGTCAACCTCGATCAGGTTTGGTCCCTTCACAAGAGGAGGGGGTGTGGCTTTGCCGGGAGATGCGAGCGACTACACGTTCCAGAACACTCAACCTTCAGGTAGCTACATCGTAGTCAATGTTGGATTCAACGATGGTACCACGAAGACGTTCTATATAGAATACTCTCCATAACAAAACAAACCTGTTCGGCGAATAGCATTCGACAACTGTTTACATCTTCTATTGGGTGGGTGATATTTTTGCTCGTGATGGCGCCAGCCTATCTAATTGGGAACAAGATCACTTCGGGATTACGTTGACTCTCCAAGTGACGAATCAAACGAAGCGAGTTCCAGTAACGGAGACTTTGAATACGTGTTTGATCCGAGCGTCACAGTTCAATCAGGAGTAGAGACTGAAATTGAATTTGATAATTTTAATAGTGGAATAAAAGAAATCGGTGTCATTAATTCAGAATCTAACGCAGATATTATGATCTCGCTTCGGCTAGAAGATGGGAGCGTCAAAAAGATATACTTTGATGCGGAGGAACGGACACAGGGCGGGAACGGGAGCGGGGGTAATCCAGGCAGAGGAAACAATTAGACGAGCTATACAATCATACACTGATTGAGTGAGTTCGTCTGTATTGAGCAGCATCACATGCGAGTTCCGACAGCACTTCCACAATCGACGTAATTCCCATCGACAAAGCCATATGCCGGCCGCATGAACGACCGTGTATGACCGCAGTCGGGATCGACGGCATCGAGATCTGGACCGGGAAGCTCAAACTCGACCTGCCGGGGACGTTCGCGCCGGAGAAGGGCGACGACCCCGAGAAGTACACGAAGGGGCTCGGGCTCACTAACTCCTCGTTCCCCGACGTGTACGAGGACATCGTCACGATGGGCGCGAACGCCGCGAAGGGGCTGATGGACCGGAAAGGGCTCGAACCCGAGGACGTCGGCCGGATCGACGTCGCCACCGAGTCGGCGTTCGACCACTCGAAGCCCGTGTCGACGTACATCGCCGGCTGCCTCGAACAGGTGTACGACGGCGACTTCACCCACGCCAACAAGGGCGAGCGCAAGTTCGCCTGCCTCGCCGGAACGCAGGCCATTGACGACGCGTACAACTGGATCCGCGCTGGCCGGAACCGCGACCGCCCCGCGCTCGTCATCACCACGGACACGGCGCTGTACGCTCGCGGTGACCCCGGCGAGGCGACGCAGGGCGCCGGCGCCGTCGCGATGCTGATCGACGAGGACCCCTCGATCGTCGAGCTCTCGACGGACCAGGGGTACGGCTCGAAGGACGAGACTGACTTCCTCAAGCCGAACCAGCAGTTCCCCAGCGTCGACGGGAAGCGGTCGGTCCAGGTGTACCTCTCCCGGATGCGCGAGGCCCTCGAAGACTACGAGTCCGTCACGGACGACATCGAGCTGGAAGACTTCGCGTACGCGCCGTTCCACACGCCGTTCCCCGGCATGGTCCGGAAGGCGGCGCTCCTCGCCTACCGTCACGTCATCCGCGATACAGCACACGAGGACGCGCTCGCCGACGAGATCGGCCGCCAGCCCCGCGAAGGCGAGTACGACGACCGGGAGGCCTACGAGGAGGCGATCCGCGGGTACATGGACGAGCTAAAGACCACCGAGCAGTACCAGACGTGGTACGACACGGCAGTCGAGCCGACGCTCGGCCTCTCTCGCGAGGTCGGCAACTGGTACACCAGTTCGGTCCACATTGCCCGCGTGAGCGCCCTCCGAGACGCCCTGACTCGCGACCGCGAGTTCGTCGGCGACACGCTACTCGTCGCTTCCTACGGCTCGGGCGCGCAGGCCGAGATCCACGCCGAGACGATCCGAGAGGGGTGGCGCGCCGAGATCGAGAGGCTCGACATCGACGACCAGCTCGACGCCCGCTACGACCTGACGTGGGAGGAGTACGAGGACGTCCACGACGTCCACGAGTACGACGCCGACCTCGGGCGCGAGGTCGAGGAGTTCACCCAGCCCGACGGGGAGTTCGTCTTCACCGGCTGGGGGCGGATGAACGAGCGCCAGTACGAGTACGCCGAGTAGCGCCGCGACCGCCGCTGACCGGCACGCTCACCGAACCGTGAGTCATCCGCAGCGGCCCGCAATCCCGTGAAAACGGCTCACACGGGTCGTTCGCGATACGATGCTTTTAAACGACGCTGGCGTGAATCGACACCCAATGGTGACCATCTACGACGTGCCGGCCGACGACCTCATCGAGGCCGTCGCCGCCCGCCTCGAGGACCGGATCGAAGAGCCCGACTGGGTCGAGTTCGCCAAAAGCGGCGCGGGCAAGGAGCTCCCGCCGGAGCAGGACGACTTCTGGTACGTCCGCTCCGCGAGCCTCCTGCGAAAGGTCGCGCAGAACGAGCCGATTGGCATCGAGCGGCTCGCGACCGAGTACGGCTCGAAGAAGCGCGGCTCCAATCGCTACATCGTCCGCCCCGGCGAGCACGAGGGGGGCTCGCGTAAGCTCATCCGTTCGTCGCTCCAGGCGCTCGAAGAGGACGGGCTCGTCACGACCGCCTCCGGCGAGGGTCGCCGCCTCTCCGATGAGGGCGAGGCGTTCCTCTCCGAGGTCGCGACCGAGGTCTTCGGGGACCTCGACCGTCCGGAACTCGAACGCTACGCGTAAACCGATATCTCTGTTTCTGGCCGCTTTACCGCCGTAGCGACTGCTTTCTCGGTCACATCGCACGCGTCTCGCAAGCGGCTGCTTCGTCTCGCGAGTTCGCCCGTTGCGCACGTCGTAAATCAAACACCGCTATACAAAATCTGATATCGGGTAAATCGACACATACGCGTCGGCCTTCTTCTCCTCGGACGCTCTCCTTCGGTCGCTCTCCCGCTACCTTCTTGCTCCCGCGTCTCGGAGTGCCGCCGTGAGTCGCGCATGACGGAGTCACGCGTCGGCACGGTCGAACGAATTCACGTCGCCTCTGGGACGGGCGGCGACCCGGAGCCCCGGGAGGCGGTCGAGGCGGTCGCGGACCGCGGGCTCCGCGGCGACCGCTACTTCGACGGCGACGGGATCTACAACGAGCAGTCGGAGTTGGAGCGGAGCGACATCACGCTGATTGAGGCCGAGACGCTTGCGGCCGCGGCCGCCGAACACGGCGTCGACCTAGAGGCGGGCGCGCACCGGCGCAACGTCACGACGCGTGGTGTCGACCTCAGGGAACTCGTCGGCGAGCGGTTCCGGGTCGGCGAAGCGACCGTCGAGGGGACGGGTCGCTGCGAGCCCTGCGGCTACATGGCCGATCTCGCGGAGGAGTCCGACGCGGTGACCGCGCTCGACGGTCGCGGCGGGCTCGACGCCCGCATCGTGGAGTCGGAAACGGTAGCGGTCGGCGACGAGATCGTCTGGTAGCGACCGACCCCGGGTTATCCGGTGTTTTTCATCCCGGCGGCGATGCCGTTGACGGTGAGCCGCAGGGTACGCTCCTCCTCGTCGGTGCGGTGGGTGCGTCCGAGCAGGTTCGCCTGGAGGAGGTTCAGGGGGTCGACGTAGGGATTCCGGCGGTCGAGGCTCTCTTCGAGCCACTCGCGGCGGAGCAGCTGGTCGCGGCCGCTGATCGACAACACTAGCTCGCGGCCGCGCTCGTACTCGTCGACGAGTTCGGGGAAGAAGCGCTCGCGGAGCTCGTCGTCGGCGAGGTCGGCGTACTCGGCGGCGATTTCCGGCTCAGTGCGCGCGAGCGCCAGCGAGGCGTTGTCGAGCGTGGTCCGGAAGAACGGCCACTCGTCGAACATCTCGCGGAGCGTCTCCATCCCCTCCTCCTCGCCGACCTCGTCGAGGTAGGCGTCGATCCCCGAGGCGATCGCGTACCAGCCGGGAAGGATGAGCCGCGTCTGGGTCCACGAGAACACCCACGGAATCGCGCGGAGGTCCTCGACGCTGCGCTCGCCGGAGCGGGAGGCGGGCCGGGAGCCGAGGTTGAGGTCCTCGACGACGCTGATCGGCGTCGCCTGCTCGAAGTAGGAGACGAATCCGTCGCTGTTCAGCAGTTCCCGGTACGTCTCCCGGGCGGCGGGCGCCATGACCTCCATCGCCTCCACCCAGCGGTCCGGGACGTTCTCGACCGGCTCCTCGTTCGCCTCTTTCCGGGCGCGGATCTGTGCGTCCAGCATCTGTTCGAGCTCGCGCTCGGCGATCCGCGGGTTGGCGTACTTCTCGGCGATCGCCTCCCCCTGCTCGGTGAACTTCACCTGTCCGGTGACGGTCTCGTTCGGGAGCGCGGTCAGCGCCTCGTTCATCGGGCCGCCGCCGCGCGAGATGGAGCCGCCGCGGCCGTGGAACAGCCGGAGGGTGACCTCCTCCTCGCGGCAGAACCGGGCGATCCGGCGCTGGTTCTCGTAGAGGTCCCAGTTCGCGGCGAGGAATCCGTTCTCCTTGTTGGAGTCGGAGTAGCCGAGCATGACCTCTTGGACCTCGTCGCGTGCCTTCAGCGCGGCCGCGTACGCCTCGTTCTCGAAGAGGGTACCGAGGATGCGTTCGGCCCCGTTGAGCGCCGATTCGGTCTCGAGCAGCGGGACGACGTCGACCGCGCAGTGGTCGGGTAAGGAGACGACGCCGACCTGGTCGGCCAGGAAGAGCACCTCCAGCACGTGGCTGGGTTCCTCCGTCATCGAGATACAGTAGGTGTCTATCGCCTGCTGGCCGTACTCGTCCTGCCAGCCCGCGAACGACGCGAACCGGCGGAGGACGCGCTCCGTCGTCTCGGAGACGTCGCCGGGTTCGTCGACGTCGACGACCGGGTCCTCTTGGAGGATCGCCTCGGTGAGGAAGTCGACGCGCTCGTCTTCGTCCATCTCGGCGTAGTCGACGCCCTCGGCCGCGACCGCCTCGGCGACGGCCTCGGTGTGGTTCTCGCGGTGGTCGCGCAGGTCGAGCGACGCCAGCGTGAGCCCGAACGTGTCGACCTGCCGGCGGAACGGCTCGACGAACGACTCCAGCACCGACTCCTGTCCGTCCTCGCGGAGCGACTCGGCGATCACGTCGAGGTCGTCAAGGAACGCGTCGCCGTCGGGGTACTCGCCCGGCCGGACGTCGTTGACGCGGTCGAGGCGCTCGCGCATCAGCCGGAGCTTCTGCCGGTACGGCTCGTCGGGGTACCGCTCGCGCGCCTCCTCGACGACGGTCGGAAACCGCTCGGCGTCGGCCGCGAGCGACTCCGCGAGCGCGTCGCCGTCGGCGTACCGGTCGCCGTCCTGGCTCAGCACCGCGGAGAGCCGCTTACAGCGGTCTCGGTACTTCTCGACGGCGACCTCGCGCTGGCGTTCGAGCGTCTCGTCGGTCACCTCGGGCGTGACGAACGGGTTGCCGTCGCGGTCGGAGCCCGCCCACGAGCGGAACTCGAAGAGCTTGGGGCAGTCGACGTCGTCGTACTCCTTCGAGATGGTCTCCTCGAACTCCTCGTAGGCGTCACCGACGACGTCGAACAGCGTGTTCTCGAGGTACCACTGGACGTTGCGCGCCTCGTCTTCCGGCTCGGGGGCCCGCTGGCGAACCTGTCGGGTGCCCCACAGGCTGGTTACCTCGGCGGTGACGTCGCGCCAGACGGCGCGCCGCTCGCGGTCGGTGAGGTTGCGCTCGTCGAGCTCGCCGAGGTGGTTCGCGATCGAGCGGAGCTTGGACTTCACGGTTGACCGCCGGGCCTCCGTGGGGTGAGCGGTGAACGTCGGCTCGATGAGCACGTCGGCGAGCAGCTCCTCCAGTTCGTCTGCGTCGACGCCGGCCTCGGCGAACTCGGCTATCGTCGCGTCGAAGGAGTCGTGGAGGGCGGTCCCGTCGTCGGCGTTCCGGACCGCGCGGACGCGCTCGCGCTCCTCGGCGAGGTTGATGAGCTCGAAGTACGTCGTGAACGCGCGGGCGACGACCTCCTCGCGTGTCGTCGAGAGGTCGGCGACCGCCTCGTGGAGGGCGGCCCGGTCCGCGGCGTCTCCCCGCCGGTAATCGATCGCCGCGTTCCGCAGCGTCTCGACCGTCTCGTACGCGTCCGTCGACGCCTGTGCGGCCAGGACGTCTCCCACCAGCGCCCCGAGTTCTCGAACGTCCGTCCGCACGTCCCGATTATGCAACTTCATACCACAGACAGTTCGGTCGGGATCGGTTAAATCCGTGGGCTAGACGAATGCTTGCCCCGGTTCCGAGTAAATTCGATCACGAACGTTCCTTGCCGACCCCGGCCGGAGGCGATGGCGGCGGCGACTCGTCGGTCCCGAGCGCGGCCCGGTTCCGAAGCGTCGCCGTCGACCCGGAATGGCTCCGATTCTCGCCGCTGTGGAGGGTTCGTCACCCTTTTTACCGATCCAACCTCAGTAGCGAGCATGAGTGCGTCCGATAAGTATCCGTCTGAGTCCGGGCGGCGACGCTTCGTGAAGGGCGTCGTCGGCGGCGCGGCCCTCGCTGGGGTCGGCGCGATGGGGTCGGCGACCGTGAACACCCTGACGACCGCCGGCGGCGTCGGCGGCGGGTCGACGGTCGCGAAGACCATCGCGCAGACCGGCGGTCCGGCGCCCCGCGGGCTCCCGCAGATCCCCGTTCAGGTCAACGATGACGGGTACATTGAGGGCATCTGGCCCGAGACGACGACCATCACCCAGGAGGGACAGGAGATCGAGGTCGCACAGGAGGATCTCGGCGGGACGACCTACTCCGGCGCGTGGTTCCAGTACTGCGGCGTCGAGTCGCAGGAGAACGTCCAGCCGAACTTCGAGTCCGACAACCTGTTCCGCGCCGCGAGCGGCCCGCCGTACGACTGGCAGTCGAACACCTACTCGGGCGGCGACCGGATCCACATCGACGACTTCGACGACTACGAGGAGTGGGGGAACGGGATCGGCAGCGACGGCGTCGGCAAGCCGGCGATGACCACGTGGCGCTCCGAGGACTCCGATACGAACCTCAACGCGATCGTGATCCGCTCGCCGGAGATCGAGGAGGCGGCCCAGAACGACGAGTGGCTCCAGGCCTCGACCGATCAGGGGTTCATGGCGTACCTCAACGTCTGTACCCACTTCTGCTGTATTCCGGGCTACAAGGAGCTAGAGGAGTCGGCCCGCTACGACGCCGCCGACGGCTCGTACTGCGTCTGCCACCAGTCGACGTACGACCCGTTCACCATCGAGGAGGCGCTGTTCATCGCGCGTCCCCGACCCGACGAGTAATCCCAGCCCGAGGAGTAACCCCGCCCTGTCGCGGCTCCGCCCTCCTCTCCGCTCGTCCCTCGGACGTCTCGTGTAAGTCGTCGCCGCGCTTTTCACCTCGCTCGTCCGAGGGAATGACATGAGCGACGACCCCGCTTCCGACGAGTCCGTCTCCAAGGCCGCCGGCGACGACGACCGATCCGCGGCCGCCGGCGGTGCGGACGCCCCCGCGAGCGACGACTTCGAGGCGGAACTGGCCCGCGCCCGCGACCTGCTCGACGGCGACGACATCGACGCGGTCCACGTCGGCGTCGTCCGCGACGGCGAGGTCGACACCACGTTCGCCCAGCGCACCGACGACGACCCGGAGGGGGCGGGACTCCGCGCGCTCGCGCTGCTCGCCGCACACGTCAGGCTGGTCGCGGGCGAGGCCGGCGTCGAGCCCTCCACCGTCGCCGGCGACGCCGCGACGCTCGCGGGGCAGGTGGAACAAATCCCGACGGACACCGAGCAGATCCCCGATGAGTAGCGGGCCGGCTCGTCGTCGCCGGCTGTCTCCGGCGCCGGTCTACTCGGACCCGCCGGACTCCGCCGAGCGGATCCGACGGAGCTGGTGGGCCACGCCCGCGAGCGCGACGAGCAGGACCGCGAGGTTGAACACCGCGAGCGCCACGGACTGGTAGGCCGGATCGAACCACGTGCGGATCGCGTTGCCGGACTGGCTGTAGAACCCCCAGCCAGCCACGACCGCGAGCAGCGACAGCACTGCCAGCCCGACGCGGTCGAGCAGCCCGCGGAGGTCGTCGGTCGAGAGGCGGCCGAAGCCGCCGGAGCCGGCCGGCTCCGTCCAGTAGTCCGTGTCGGTCTCTTCCGGGTCCGTCCGGTCGGGACCCGTTTCCGTGCGGTCGGTCGCGTCGGTGTCGTCTGTCATTGGCTGTGGTGGGTCGCGGGTGCGGTCGCCGCCGGAAGTCCAGCAGTCGCCGCTCCGACCCTCCCCGGCCTGTCCCTCGGTCGCCTCAGCATGCCACGTCACCTCCCTCACCACCCCCTCACTGCGACCACACCCGCGACCACGAGCGCCACGAGCTCGACGCGACCGCCGACACACGCACCCGCCTCCCCGC
>NZ_NEWJ01000087.1:0-9766 GCF_002135045.1 Halorubrum sp. SD683 | reverse complement strand
CGGCCGCTAGCCGGCACCGGCCACCGCATCTGTTTATAACCAGTCTCGCGTCGCCACCAGTCCCGCCCCTCCGGACGAAAACGTTTCCCCCTGTCCGCGCGACGCTCCCCGTATGCGCATCGCCGTCCCCAACAAGGGCCGCCTGCACGAGCCGACGCTCTCGCTGTTAGAGCGCGCGGGGCTCCACGTCGAGGAGACCGCCGACCGACAGCTGTACGCCGACACCGTCGACGAGGACGTGACGGTGCTGTTCGCGCGGGCGGCCGACATCCCCGAGTACGTCCGCGACGGCGCGGCCGACCTCGGCGTCACCGGCCTCGACCAAGCGGCCGAGTCGGGCGGCGTCGTCGACGCCGCGAGCGCGGCGGCCGAGGGCGACCTCGTCGACCTGCTCGATCTGGGCTACGGTTCCTGTCGGCTCGTCCTCGCCGCGCCCGAGGACGGCGGGGTGTCGGCGGTCGAGGACCTAGCGGACAGGACGGTCGCGACCGAGTTTCCGAACGTCACCCGCGACTACCTCGACCGCGTGGGCGTCGACGCCGACGTGGTCACGGTGACGGGCGCGACGGAGCTGACCCCGCACGTCGACATGGCGGACGCCATCGTCGACATCACCTCGACGGGGACGACGCTGAAAGTGAACCGGCTGGCGGTGATCGACGACGTGCTCGACTCCTCTGTCCGGCTGTTCGCGCGCCCCGACGTGGTCGACGACGCGAAGGTCGAGCAGGTGGTGACCGCCTTCGAGTCCGTCCTCGCCGCGGACGGCCGTCGCTACCTGATGATGAACGCGCCGAAAGAGCGGCTCGACGCGGTGAAGGACGTGATCCCCGGGCTCGGCGGCCCGACCGTGATGGACGTCGAGGCCGACGAGAACGGCAACGGGATGGTGGCGGTCCACGCCGTCGTCGACGAGCGCGACGTGTTCGAGACGATCTCGGATCTCCGGTCGGTCGGCGCGACCGGCATCCTCGTCACGGAAATCGAGCGCCTCGTGGAGTGAGCGAGAGGCGAAGCGGTCAGTCCCCCGCGTCGTCGCCCTCGCCGATCAGCCGCTCTTTCTCGGCGCGCGACAGCGACTTGACCGCGTACTCCCGCGACATCGCCGCCGACTTCGAGTCGAACGACTCGACGTGGCGGAGGGTGACGGGGGTCCGCCCGCGGGTGTACTTCGCGCCCTCGCCGGCGTCGTGTTCGGCGACGCGCCGCTCGACGTCGGTCGTGTACCCGGTGTAGAGGGTGCCGTCGGCGCACTCGATGACGTACACGTGGTGGTCGGCCACGGTCGGCCGTCCGAGCGCGAGCGGCAAGTGTGTGCGGGTGTGCCCGGAGGGGCAGGCGAACGGAGCAGTCGCTCCCCGTGCGCTCGTCCTTCGATCGGCGTTTCGCCGGTCAGTCCCCGGTTCGAGTCCGCTCGCGAGACACCTCTGCGATGCCCGCGTTCGCGGAGCACTTCGGGCACGCGTTCAGGTCGCCGCGTTCGTCCGCGAAGACGCGAGCGAAGCGGTCCGAGACGTGCGACCCGCAGTGGTCACAGCGTGGCATGTGATGCCGACGTGCGTCGGCAACTACCATACGGGCTCGACGAACTAATACCCTTTTTCGACCCAGTCGGCTGCCGGTATACGGTCGGTTAAGCGAGTCCGGATGTCGCCGGATCTCCTCGCTCGATCCCCCCGCTCACTCGGCGCGCGCGGCGTCGACCGCGCGGGCGATCAGCCCGGCCTGCGCGCCGGCGACGAACCCGGCGTCGACGTTGACGGTCGTCAGCACGGAGCACGACTGGAGCGCCCCCTCCAAAGCCGCCACTCCCTCGCCGCCGACGCCGTAGCCGGTCGAGACGGGGAGCGCGATCACGGGGGCGTCGACGAGGCCGGCGACGACCGTCGGGAGCGCCCCCTCGCGACCCGCCGCGACCACGACGGCGTCCGCCTCGCGGACCCGGTCGGCCTGGTCCACGATCCGGTCGAGGTTGGCGACGCCGACGTCGTCGACCCGGTCGACGGTCGCCCCGATCTCGCAGGCGACGACCGCGGCCTCGCCGGCGACGGGCGCGTCCGCGGTGCCGGCGGCCACGACCGCGACCGCGGCGTCGAGCGAGGGGAGTTCGAAGTCGGCCGCGTGCGCGACGACGGTCCCGGTCCGATCGTCGCGCTCGACCGTCGCGTCCGGTCCCACGTCGCCGACCGCCGACGCCACCGCGGCCGCCGTCGCCTCGTCCGCCCGCGTCACGAGCGCCCGGCCGGTGGTGTCGAGCGCCGTCGTCGCCAGGGCGGCGACCTCCGCGGGTGTCTTCCCCTCCGCGAGGATCGCCTCCGGGATCCCGCGGCGTCGCTCGCGGGCGGCGTCGAAGCGCCCCGCGTCCGTGGTCGCGTAGCCCGCGAGCCGCGACTCCGCCTCCTCGATGCCGATCTCACCCGCCTCCAGCGCCGCTAACGTCTCTCGCATGGGGCGTCGTCGGGGGCGGCCTCGGTCGAAGCTGTCGGTTCGAGCCGGGCGCGCCGCGCGCGAGGTCGAGCCGGGGTCGAAGCGCGTTCGCGAGCGTCACGCGACGACGCGCGCTCCGTCCGGACCGCGCTCGGAGCGGGGTCGGGCCGCGTTTCGCGTCGTGCTCGCGGCGGGGCGGAGACGAGAATCTCACAAGACTTATAAGCGCTTGTACTCGCGGCCTCCCGCGAACGGGCCGCACGGCGCCCCTCGCGGTCGAATTCAGGAACTCTTATTAACCATCACCGGGTAGGCCCGATCGCATGGCAGACCTCATTGTCAAAGCGGCCGTCAAGGAAGCCCTGGACGACAAGAACGTCGCTTCGGACTTCTACGACGCGCTGGACGACGAAGTGGACGAGCTGCTCGAAGACGCCGCGCGCCGCGCCGAGGCCAACGACCGGAAGACGGTCCAGCCGCGCGACCTCTAAGACGGAACTCGTTTCCGTTCCATTTTATTTGCGTGCCGCCCGCCGAGCGGCCGCGCTGCGGGGCGTCGCCCGGGGATATCAGACCGACTCGATCCGGACGCCGGACTCGGTGCCGACATGTATCTCGTCGGTCATCCCGACGAACAGCCCGTGCTCGACGACGCCCGGAACCTCGGCCAGCGTCGCCGACAGGGCGACCGGGTCGGCGATCTCGCCGAACGCGCAGTCGAGCACGAGGTTCCCGTTGTCAGTCACCACCGGACCGTCCTTCCGCTCCGCGCGCCGCAGCGTCGGCTCGCCGTCGGCCTCCCGGACGGCCGCGGCGACGGCGGTCCGTCCCGATGGCAGCACCTCGACCGGGACCGGCCGGTCCAGCCGCGGCGACTCCTTCGAGGGGTCCGCGACGACGAGGAAGCGGTCGGCCGCGGCGTCGACCAACTTCTCGCGGGCGTGGGCCGCGCCGCCGCCCTTTATCAGAGCCCCGCCGGTGTCGGGGGCGCCGCCCCCGTCGACGCCGGTCGCCACCTGGTCCGCGCCGTCGATGGCGAGGTCGATACCCGGGCCGTCGAGACCGACCGCCTCGGGGAGGTCGAGGCAGGGAATCCCCGCCCCGACCGCGAGTTCGCGGCTCGCGAACGAGGTCGGGACGCCCCGGACGTCGAGGCCGGCGTCGACCCGGTCCCCGAGCCGCCGGATCGCGTGCGCCGCCGTCGACCCCGTCCCCAGTCCGACCACGTCGCCGTGGGTGACGGCCTCGGCCGCCGACTCGCCGGCGCGCCGCTTCATCGCGTCGCTCCCGCCGCTCGTCTTCATGCGACGAGGTGCGGGCGGAGCTATTGAAAAGGCGTCGGCGGTTCGCTCCGACCGCGCGACCGCCGAAGTGTATTACTCGCGACGCGATCAGTCGGAAGTATGTCCTCGGCAACCGCTGTCCTCCCGCTGTTCGGCCTGACGCTCCTCGGTGCGATGTTCGTGACCGCGGCGCTTCAGTCGCGCGGTCGACTCCCCTTCGCGGTCCCCGAAGGCGCGTACGTCGCCGTCTCGGTCGGGGCCGTCTCCGTCGTCGCGCAGTCCCTCGTCGGGTCGGACCGAGAGACCGTCGCGATCCTCGCCGTCGGGGCCCTCGCATGGGCGACTGGGTACGAGACGGCGCGTGGTGACGACGAGAGGTAGGTCGCCGCCTACTCCAACCGGTCCAAGACGGCCTCCGCGTCGTAGGCCAAGGAGAGTTCGCGGGAGCGGCCGCGGCCGTCGACGTCGGCGTACTCCGCGTCGATCACGCCGAGCTGGTCGAGCTTGTTGATGATCTCCGAGTAGCGGGTGTAGCCGAGCCCCGTCTCGTCGTTGAACGCGTCGTACACCGCGCCGGCGCGCTCGCCGTCGTGCTCGGCGAGGACGCGGACGAGGTCACGCTCGGAGTCGGAGAGCCCGCGCAGCGACCGCGAGAGGTGGACGTGCTTCGACTTGTCGTACGCGTCCTCGACGTCCTCCTTCGAGACGGTCTTCGAGGCGCGCATCTCCGCGTTGAGCCCGGCCCGGCGCAGGAGGTCGATCCCGACCCGGAGGTCGCCGCTCTCGGCGGTGAGGTCGGCGACCCGCTCCAGTTCGGCGTCACCGATGACGCCCTCGTGGAAGCCGCGCTTGGCGCGCTCGGCGAGGATGTCGTAGATCTCGGTCGCGTCGTAGACGGGGAAGTACACCTCCTCGGGCCGGAAGACCGACTGGACACGGGTGTCGAGGTCGTCGATCACGTCGAGCCCGAGGTCCGAGGAGACGACGATGACGCCGATCTTCGCGCCGGAGTGCGCCTCGTGGGCGCGGAGGAGCGAGTACAGCGTGTCGGAGGCCTCGTTCTCGTAGAAGAGGTAGTTCACGTCGTCCAAGGCGACGACGAGCACCTCGTCCTCCTCGACGAGGCGGTCGGTGATCTGGCCGAACAACTTCTTAAACGAGATGCCCGACGACGGGGGTTCGTACTCGAAGATCCCCTCGAACAGCCGGGAGAACACCGCGTAGCGCGTGGAGTCGACCTGGCAGTTGACGCGGACCGTCCGCACCTCGGTCCGGGCGCCGAGCTCGCCGAAGAGCTTCTGGACCGCGGTGGTCTTGCCTGTTCCCGGCGGTCCGCGAACCATCGTGTTGAGCGGGCGGGAGCCGCGAACCGCGGGGCGGAGCGCGTACTTGAGGTTCTCCAGTTGGCTCTCGCGGTGGCGGAACGTCTCGGGGACGTGGTCGATCTCGAACACCGACTCGTCGCGGAACACCGACTCGTCCCACGAGAGCATGTCCCCGCCGTCCCCGGTCATGCGAGTACCACGAGAGGCCGCGCACTTAACCGTTGCCCGGCGTCGGGGCGGAACTGAAACTTGTCGCGCCAGCGTCGGATAAGAGCGATTCCGCCGATCGGTCGTTCACTCTCGGTCCGGCAAGCTTCCGTCCGCGTCGGGCGAGATGTCCGCCGGGTCCGCCTCGCCTCCCGCGTCCGCCTCGCGGCGCAACACCAGCACGTGGCGCGTCAGCGACCGGTGAACCCGGCGCTCGAACGCCGCGTCGACGGTCCACCCGGCGTCGCGGGCGGGACCGCGCCAGTCGCGGTCGGCGATCAGCACCGCGCGCGGCGCGACCCGGGCCGCCTCCGCAAGCGCGCCCGCGACGAGGTCGGCCAGCTCGTGGCGCGCGATCTTCGACTGTCGGCCGTAGGGGGCGTCGAACGCGACCCCGTCGACGGCGTCGTCGGGAAGCGGGAGCGCGGTCGCGTCGCCGCGGGCGACGTGCCAGTCGGGGGAGGGAGCGTCGGCGTCGTCGGCGAGGTATGCGCGGAAGTTCCGCCGCGCGCCGTCGGCCATCTTCGCCTGCGCGTCGCAGGCGACCGCGTCGGCGCCGACGAGGCCCGCTTCGAGGGGGAGACCGCCGGTGCCGCACATGGGATCGAGCAGGGTCCGCCCGGGGGCGGCGCCCGCGAGGTTGGCGTAGGCGCGGGCGTCGACCGGGGCCATGCTCCCCGGCTGGAAGAAGGGGCGGTCGGTGGGGTCCGGCGCGAAGTCGCGGGCGGCCTCGGCGGCGACCCACCCGAGCGCGCACAGGTCCGCGTCGCCGCCGTCCGCGCCGGCCACCGCGTCGTGTTCGGCGCGCGGGCCGGCGGCGAAGAGCGCGCGGAGGACGTGGTCGGGGTCGTCGAGGTCGACGTCGAACCCGCGGTCGACGAGGACGCTCCCGAGTTCGCGCTCGACCGCCTCGGTGGAGACTCCCGACGTTCCCCGGACGTCGCGGGCGCGGGCCGCCACGCTTCCGGAGCGGTCGAGCGGCGCGGCGCGGAGCGCGGCGACCGCGGCGTCGACGTCGGCGTCCGTCCGCGCGACCGCATCGTGGGCGGCGCGCGTGTACGCGAGGCGCCGGACGTGCGCGCCGTCGATCCCGCCGGTCCGAGCGATCCCCGGCGCGAGGAGGTCGACGCCGGTCGCCGCGGTCGCCGCTTCGCGGGCGGCGAAGGCGTCGGTCTCGCCGGCGAGTTCGAGCCAGTACACGCCGACCGCTCCGCGCGGCGACGACAATAGCGTGGCGGTTCCGACCAGCCACCTTTTTAAGTCGTTCGGGCGAGGATGGAGGTAATGAGGGCCGACCCGAAGGAGACGATCACCGTCGAAAACGTCGTCGCTTCCACGGGGATCGGGCAGGAACTCGATCTCCAGAGCGTCGCGATGGACCTCGAGGGCGCCGACTACGACCCCGAGCAGTTCCCCGGGCTCGTCTACCGCACCACAGACCCGAAGTCGGCCGCCCTGATCTTCCGCTCCGGGAAGATCGTCTGTACGGGCGCGAACTCGGTCGAGGCGGTCCACGAGAGCCTCGACATCGTGTTCGCGGAGCTCCGCGCGCTCCAGATCCCGATCGAGGACCCGGAGGTCACCGTCCAGAACATCGTCACGTCGGCCGACCTCGGCGAGAGCCTGAACCTGAACGCGATCGCGATCGGGCTCGGCTTGGAACACATCGAGTACGAGCCGGAGCAGTTCCCCGGGCTCGTCTACCGGCTCGACGAGCCGGAGGTCGTCGCGCTGCTCTTCGGCAGCGGGAAAGTGGTCGTCACCGGCGGCACGAGCCCCGCCGACGCCGAGGCAGCCGTCGACGTGATCGTCGAGGAGCTGAACGGCCTCGGGCTGTTGGGCTGACGCGGCGAGCCCGCGATCGAGACGGGGCCGCGATGCGGCGACACCGCGACCGCGTTCCGCGATCACTTTTACCCGTCGCCGCGTATGGCGACCATGCTCTTACAGACGGTGACGCCGGTCTCCGTGCTCGGGACGACCGTCCTGTTGGCGCTGTTCCTCTGTCTCACCGCGCACGTCGCGGCCCGGAACGTCCTCGGCGACGCCGACCCGCGGCGGGCCCTCTACATCGGCCCGCTGCCCGCGGTGATCAGCGTCGCCGGCAACGGGCTCGAACTCCCCGGGGGGCTCATCCTCCTCGCGGCGCTCCTCGTCGACGGGACGATGTTCTGGTGGAGCTACGAGCAGCCGCGGCGGGCGGTCGCCGCGATGACGCTGATCCACGCCGTGGTCACGACGCTGCTGGCCGGGCTCCTGATCCTGGTCTCGATCCTGCTCGCGTCGATGCCCGGATAGGACGGCCGGAAGTGACGTCGAGGCGAGCGCCCGCGAGCGGGACCGCGCGCCCGCGTCACGGCGACGGCGGCGGGCCGTCGTACGCGTCGTGGTCCTGATAGAAGTTCAGCATCGCGAACTTCAGCTTCGCGGGGTCGACGTCGAGCAGCTCCTCGCGCTCCTCGGGCGGGAACGCGGACCGGACCGAGTACTTCCCCATGTCGGCGGTCGTGTAGCGCCGGTCCGCGAGGATCCGGACGCCGTAGTCGTCGGGGCCGCGGATCACTCGGCCGAGCGCCTGTCGCGTCTTGCGGATCGTCGGGACCTCGACCGCGTACGTCCACCCCGGGTCGCGGGCGCGGTCGCGGTCCGCGAACGCGCGGTCGTAGGCGTCCTGGACCGCCTCCGTGCGGTCCGAGAGGTGCGGGTACGGGACGCCCACGACGACGACCGTCCGGGCGTCGTCGCCGTCGAAGCTCACGCCCTCACCGAGCGTCCCCCACAGCGAGGTGAACAGCGCGGCGCCGTCGCTCTCGACGAACTCGCTGCGGAGCCGCTCCTCGTCCTCGCCCGGCCCGTCGAGGTGGATCGGACCGAGGTCGACGGCGTCCGCCGCGGCGCCGCCGGCGGCGCTTCCGCCCCCGCTCGCCCCAGCGAGCCGCTCGTGGTAGCGCTCGGCCTCGGCGTACGACGGGAAGAAGGCGAGCGTGTTGCCCGGGGTAAAGCGGATTGCGTCGCGGAGCAGCGACGACACGGCCTCCTGCGTCTCCGGGTCGTTTCGGTCGGCGGCGAACAGCGGCGGCACGTCGGCGGCGAACGTCCGGCGGTTCGCCTCGGGGTACCCCATCTCGTAGGCCATCGAGGCGACGTCCTCCAGCCCCAGCACGTCCTCGGTCACGTCGAACGGGCGCAGCGTCGCGCTCATCAGGACCGAGGCGGCCACCTCGTCGAACAGCTCGCTCGTGACGCTCCGCGGGATACAGGTGTACAGCTCCGCCCGGCCGTACACCTCGTCGGTGCCGCCGTCGCGCCGGACGGAGAGCACGGGATACTGGCCGAACTCCGCGCCCTCGTCCATCCACGTCGAGACGAACCGGGCGGCCGCGAGCGTCTGCGACTCCGACCGGGTGGTCGCCTCCCCGTCCCGGTAGCGGCGCTCGTACTCCTCGTCTATCGCCTGGCCGAGCTGGACGGCGAGCTCGGTCTCCGCGTCGATCCCCGTCCCCTCGTAGTTGCGGAGGAACGCGAGCGTGAGGTCGTCGCGGCGGTCGTCGTTGGCGACCGCAATGTCCTCCCAGTTCTCCGTCACGGACTCGGAGCCGCCGAAGCCGAGCGCGTCCTCGTACGTCTCGGCGAGGGCGTCGCGGAAGGCGCGGAGGACGTTCTCGGCGGGCTCCGCGCGGGAGTCGTCGCTGTCGGCCACCTCGTCTAAGGCGGCGTCGAGCGTGTTCTCCGTCAGCGTTCGGGTGGCGTGGTCGCGGGCGGCGTCCTCGATGTTGTGCGCCTCGTCGAACACGGTGATTATCTCGCTCGGGTCGCGGTCGATCCACCGGAAGAACTGCTCGCGGATGTTCGGGTCGAGCAGGTGGTGGTAGTTACAAACGACCAGGTCGACCCCCTCCATCCCCTTCTTCAGCAGCTCGTAGCCGCACAGCGCGCGCTCGTCGGCGTACTCGTACACGTCGTCGGGGGTGCGGACGTCCTCGAAGAGCCACCCGAAAAAGTCGTCCGTGTCGCGGGTGAGATTGTTGCGGTAGTGTTCGCAGACGTTCGCGGCGTCGTACTCCTCCATCTCCGCCTCCAGCTCGTCGAGTTCGTCCATGACCGACTCGCGGGCCTCGGCGGCGCCCGTCTCGCCCTCGCGGCTCTCGGCCAGCAGCTCGCGCTGTCGCGACTCCAGCTCGCGGACCTCGCTCTCCGTCTCGACCATCTCGCGGGTGGTGTCGCGGAGGGTCTGACACTCCTGGTAGTCGACGTCGATGTGGCACATCGACGACTTCCCCTTGAACACGACCGCGCGGATGGGTTCTTCGCGCGTGATCGCGCGGGCGTCCTCGACGAACTGCCGCATCTGCTGGTGGACGTTGGTCGTGATGACGACCGTGCGGTCGTGCTCGCGCGCGTGTTCCAGCGCGGGCACGAGCGCCGAGAGGGTCTTCCCGGTCCCGGGCGCCCCCTCGAACAGCACGTCCTGTCCGCGGTCCAGCGCGTTGGCGACCCGGTCCATCGCCTCGCGCTGGACCGCGG
>NZ_NEWJ01000086.1:0-9770 GCF_002135045.1 Halorubrum sp. SD683 | reverse complement strand
GCCGAACGGCCGCCGAAGTCGGCTGGCGAGGGACCGATCCCCGCCCGCTCGCCTTTTGCCCGCCCGTGCGCGCCGCGCACATCGGCGGCCGCACCTCTTTACGGATCCGCGCCCTACGGGAGGGCGATGGCAGATCTCACGCTCTACGAGCTCGAAGGCTGTCCGTACTGCGCGAAGGTGAAGACGAAGCTGTCCGACCTCGACTTGGAGTACGACTCGATCATGGTCCCGCGCTCGCACAGCGACCGCACCGAGGTCGAGGAGGTCTCCGGACAGACCGGCGTGCCCGTCCTCGTCGACGAGGAGCACGGGATCGAGGGGATGCCCGAGAGCGACGACATCGTCGAGTACCTCGAAGAGACGTACGGCGGCGCGAGCTAACGCTCGGACGCGGGGACGCGAGCCACCGTCGAACGAGAGCCTATTTATTCGCCCGCGGCGAGGTGACCCGCGTGCGACTCGTACACCGTCCCGACGCGTCGGGCGACCGGACCGAGACCGTCCTCGCGAGCGACGTCGACGTCGCCCGCTCGACGCTCGAACAGGCCCGCGGGCTGATGTTCCGGCGGTCGGTCCCCGACGACTACGCCCTCGTCTTCCCCTTCGACGAGCCCGAGACGCAGTGGCTCCACATGCTGTTCGTGCCATTCGCGATCGACGCGGTGTGGCTCGTCGACGGCGAGGTGACGGCGGAGAAGCGACTCGCGCCGTTCGTGGGACTGGGCCGCGGCCGCGCCGACACCGTCGTCGAGCTGCCGGCCGACGCGGCGGAGTCGGTGACGGTGGGCGACGAGCTCCGGCTCGCGGAGTGAGGCGCGCGCCGTCTCGCGGAGTCGTGAGCGCCGGAGCGACCTCGGCGTCGACGGGGCGACCGCGTCACCCCCGTCCGGCTCAGTCGTCCGGGCTGAACAGTTCGGTGTCGTCGATTGGCGGCGCATCGGCGACGCGCAGGGACAGCTCGATCCGGCTTCCGCCGGCCTTGCTCTCGGCGATGTCGAGGCTCCCGCCGCCGGCGGTGGCGATCCAGTTCACGTACCAGAGCCCGAGCCCGCTCGCGTGTTCGAGCGGCGTCTCTTCGCCGGTGAGGACGGCGCGCTCGGCCGGGGGGATCCCCGGCCCGTCGTCCGCGACGACGAGGGAGGCCCACGACTCGCTCGGGAGCTCCGCGGCCGAGACCCGGACCCGCGGCTCGTCGGCGTCGTTGTGGCGGATCGCGTTGTCGACGAGCTCGGTGATCGCCTCCGGGAGGAACGCGACCGCCGAGACGACGATGTCGTCCGGGATGTCGACATCGACGGTGGCCCCGTCGAGGACCGCCGGGTCGACCGATTCGAGGGCGGCGTCGACCGCGGGCGCGAGCGCGATCGGTCGCGCCGACGGGCGCTGGGAGAGCAGCCGCTCGACCTTGCGAGAGGTCTCGCCGAGGCGCAACAGCCGCTCGGCGGTGGCGACGACCCGTCCGAGCTGCTCGGTGAGCTCGGGGTCGTCGACGGCCTCGATGGCCTGTCCGGTGAACCCCGTGACCACGTTGAGGTCGTTCCGGAAGTTGTGCCGCAGCACGCGCGTCAACACGGCGAGCCGCTCCTCCCTGAGGGACGCCTCGGTGACGTCCTCGCCGACGCCGACGGCCCCCACGACGCGGTCGCCGTCGGTCACCGGACCGACGGAGAGCCGATAGGGGACGCGTTCGCCGGAGCGGGTGAGGAGGCGCGCCTCGCGGGAGACCGCCTCGCCGTCGCGATACACCCGAGTGAGGGCCTCGCTGATCGCGTCGCGCGTCGCCTCGTCGAACAGCGACGTGAGCGCCCGTCCGGAGAGCGCGTCGGGTGCGTACCCCGTGTCGGCCGCGAGCTCGTCGTTCCACCGCGAGAGCGTTCCCTCCTCGGTACAGCGGAACAGCGCGAGCGGGACGGTGTCGGCGAGCGCGTCGACCAGTCGGCGCTCGGTGTCCCGCTCGGACTCGGCGGCGACGCGGGCGGTGGCGTCGGAGAGTCCGACGACCAGCCACTCGGACCCGGCGATCGTCGCCGTGTGGAGCGCCGCATCGACCCGGAGCCTCGGATCGCCGAGACGGAGGTCCCACTCGAACCGCTCGGCCGCGTCGGTCGCGCCGTCGGAGCCGGGCGTCTGGGAGGCCGCCGCGGCGGCGACGTCAGCGATCGGCTCGCCGGAGACGGTGACGTCGGTCTCGCCGAGGTCCGGGAGGCCCATCAGCGTCAGCGTGCCGCGGTCGTGGCCGACGAGGTCGGCCGCCGGCGCGTTCGCGGCGCGGACGGCCAGCGTGTCCGGATCGCAGGCGAGCGTCGGGGTCGGAACCGCCTCGACGAAGGCTCGGAGGATCCCCGACGGAGCGGCGTCGCCGCTCGACGGCGATCGGTCCTCGGCCGACGAGTCCGGGTCGCGGTCACCCATCTGTCGGTAATCGAGACACTCCGCGCATATGTGTTTGTGGATTTATGAATTGCGGCGGAATCGAACCGAGCGCGGCGCGCCGGCGGTCAGTCCGCTCTGGCCTGCCAGTCGCGAACGGTGTCGGGCCCAACACCGTCGACGTCGGCCGCCAGACTGTCGGGATCGGCGGACTTGAGCTCGTCGACGCCGTCGACGCCGGCGTCTTTCAGCTTCGCGGCGGTCTTCTCGCCGATCCCCTCGACGGCTTGGAGCTCCGACCCCTCCTGCCGGGCCGTGAACTCGCGGTAGTTACAGATCGGACAGCCCAACTCCCACGGCTCGTCGCCGGAGTGGACGCGGAGGTGCGGGAGGTCGTGTTCCTCGCAGGTCTCGTCGGTGACCTCGATCTCGCCGCGCCGGGGGAGCGGCAGCGAGTAGTCGCAGTCGGGGTAGCGCGTACAGCCCACGAGCCGCGAGCCGGAGCGGAGCCGCTTGACCGCGAGCTCGCCCCCGTGTTCCGCCCCGCAGTCGGGACACGTCCCGATCACCTCGTCCTCCTGCTCGTCGGCCTCGTCCGCCTTACACTGCGGGCAGCCGTGGACGAACGTCTTCCGGCCGGCGAGCATCTTCACGTGACGGAGGTCGTGTTCGTCGCAGGTCTCGTCCAAGAGGAGCGGCTTTCCGGTCGACGGGAGCGGGAGGGTGTACTCGCAGTCGGGATAGCCGTCGCAGCCGACGAAGTACGACCCCTGCCGCGACTTGCGGACGAGGAGATCGGACCCGCACTCCGGACACGGGCCGAGGGTCTTGTCCGCCTTCAGCGAGGTCTGGAGGTGGTCGCCGACCGCCTCGCGGGAGTCGGTGAGGTCGTCGAACACGCGCGAGAGCAGCTCGCGGGACTCCGCGGTCACCTCGTCGTACTCCTTCTCGCCGGCCGCGATGGCCGCCATGTCCTGTTCGAGCTGGGCGGTCATCTCCTCGCTCACGATCCGGTCGGCGAACTCCTCCGCGGCCTCGACGACCGCCTCGGCGAGCCGCGTCGGGCGGGGCGGGTCGCTCTCGACGTAGTTGCGGTCGTACAGCTTCTCGATCGTGCGGTGCCGGGTCGCCTTCGTGCCGAGCTGCCGCTTCTCCATCTCCTCGATGAGCCGGGACTGCCCGTAGCGGCGCGGGGGTTGGGTCTCCTTCCCCTCGGTGGAACGGTCCGACAGCGACAGCGTCTCGCCGACCTCGACGTCCGGGACGATCCGCTCGTCGCTGGAGCGGTACGGATACACCTCGTGGTAACCCGCCTCCAGCAGCCGCTTCCCGTTGGCCTTCAGCCGCAGCCCGCCGTCGGCGGCGAGGTCGGCCGGCTCCGCCGCGTCGTCGGTGTCGCGGAGCGCGGCGAGCCCGTCGGCGCCCGCGGCGATCGGCGTCGCCTCGCCGTTCGCGAGCGCGACCACGCGCAACCGCTCCCACGTCGCGGGGTCGGCGCAGGTCGCTAGGAACCGGCGGACGATCAGCTCGTACACCTCCCACTCGTCGTCCGAGAGGTCGGTGGCGGCGGGCAGCTCACCCGTGGGGTGGATCGGCGGGTGGTCCGTCGTCTCCTCGTCGCCCTCGGTCGGTTCGATCTCGCGGTCCTCGTCGAGCAGACTCGCGGCGTCCTCGCCGAATGTCGGCGAGTCGCCGAGGTCCGCGATCAGCTCCCCGGGCTCCAAGTCCTCCGGGTACACCGTGTTGTCGGTCCGCGGGTAGGTGACGTAGCCGGCCGTGTAGAGGTCCTCCGCGAGCGACATGGCGCGCTGCGCGGAGTAGCCGAGCGACCCCGCGGCGCGGATGAACGCGGTGGTGTTGAACGGCGTCGGCGGGTCGTCGGTCTGTGTCCGCCGGGTGACGTCGTCGACGGTCGCCCCGTCGGCCGCGTCGAGCGCCTCGGTGAGCGTCTCCGCGACCGCCTCGTCCCAGACACGCTCGCGCTCGTTGCCCTCGTCGTTCAGGTAGAAGTAGCGCGCCTCGAACGGGTCGCCGCTCGACTTCGCCAGCTCGCCCGTCAGCCCCCAGTACGACTCGGGGTCGAACGCCTGGATCTCCCGCTCGCGGTCGACGATCAGCTTGAGGGTCGGCCCCTGGACCCGACCGACGGAGATGAAGTCGTCTCCGAGCTGGCGCGCGGACAGCGAGAGGAACCGGGTGAGCGCCGCGCCCCACGTGAGGTCGATTGTCTGTCGCGCCTCGCCCGCGGCCGCCAGCTCGAAGTCGAGGTCGTCGGGGTTCGCGAACGCCTCCTGCACCTCGTTCTCCGTGATCGAGGAGAAGCGGACGCGGTCGACGGGCACGTCCTCGTTCACCTCGCGGACGAGCTCGTACGCCTCCTTGCCGATCAGTTCGCCCTCGCGGTCGTAGTCGGTCGCGATGACGACCCGCGAGGCGTTGCGGGCGAGCCGGCGGAGCGCGGCGACGATCCCCTCCTGCGTCGGCGTCTTGGTGACGGGCGCGTCGATGAGTTCGACCGGCTCCACGTCGCGCCAGTCGTTGTACTCGGCGGGGAAGTCGACGCCGACGACGTGGCCGGAGAGCCCGATACACCGCTTGCCGCCCCACTCGTAGACGTTGACGTCGTTCATCCGCTCCGCGGTCGCGGACTCGCCGCTCAGGATGTCGGCGATACGCCGCGCCGCGTTGTCTTTCTCCGTGATGATTAGTTCGGGGCCGCGACTCATTGCGGCGAGATACGCCGCTCCCGGGTCTAAAGCTTTCGCGACGCGAAATCAGCGGCAGGCGAGGGGTCGAACGACCGGTGAGAAGGGACCGGGACGCGACCGGTCACCGGGCCGCGTCGTCGGACTCGGCGAGGAACTCCGCGTCTGTCGCCTCCCCGTACGGTTCCGGCGGTTCGTCGTCCGCGTCGAGTTCGCGCCGTGCGAGGTGGTTCTCGAGTTGGCGGCGCTTGTTCCTCCCTTTCCGCTCGCGACCCGATTTCGTGTCTGGCATCGTCACCCGTGTCAACAATACCCACACATATGAATCTTGTGTCGGTGTGCGGACGTGTCGAGGCGGGCCGAACCGGACGCTTTCGAAGCAGATTCGGCCGACAGCAGCGGTGTGATAATCAAACACCCACTATATCTGCCAGAGGCTCTCACGAGTTAGTTGCGGTGGCGCGTGCCGACGAGCGCCCGGAGGGCGCGATGCCGCACGCGCGAGGGACGCGGTGAGCGACGGGCGACCGAAGGGAGCCCGGAGTGAACCGCGAGGCTGGGGCGGTGTGAGGTGCGGTGCTGTGTGGTCGCGGCCGCCCCTGTGGAGGTAATCGTCGGCGAGCAATAGGTGTCTGCGTCGAGCCGAGCGGCTGGGGCTTTGGAGGTGATCGTCGCGGCCAGACCCGCCCGTCGCTGTCGCTCCTCGCTCGTTATTGCGACAGTGGAGCGCCAAGAGAGGGATTTGAACCTCAGTCGTTCCGCTCGCTGCGCTCGCTTCACTCCCTGGTTCAAATCCCTCCGTCAGGCTTTTCGACGAACAGGTCGCTTCGCTCGCCGTGTCGTTCGTCGAAAACGCCAGGAGAGGGATTTGAACCCCCGATCCCGGATGGGAACACGCTTTCCAGGCGTGCGCCTTACCACTCGGCCATCCTGGCTCACTCCGTGCTACTCCGGTGCGACTGTTAAGTCCTTCTTTTCGCTCGCAGTCGGGCCTCGGCGAGGTAGGAGAGACCGGCCGACGCGGCCGCGACCCCGAGCGCGACGAGCGCCAGTCCGCCGATCCCGACCGGCAGCGACCCGGGGCCGACGAGCCGGTACCCCTGCGCGAGCACGAGGAAGGCGAACCCGCCGACGGCGCCCCACAGCGCCGCGGACCGCAGGCGAGCGCGCGGCGTGGCCGGGGCGCCGGGCGCGCGGCCGCCGCCGCCGGAACCGGAGGGGTCGTCCCGGTCCGTCTCGGCCCCGCGCCCGCCCTCGCCGTCAGACATCTACTCGACGACGGCGACGGCCTCGATCTCGACGCCGGCCCCCTTGGGGAGCGCGCCCGCTTGGACCGCCGAGCGGGCGGGAGGCGCCTCGTCAAAGTAGTCGGCGTACGTCTCGTTCATCTCGTCGAAGTCGTCGATGTCGGCGAGGAACACCGTCGTCTTGAGCACGTCCTCGGGCCCGGCCCCCGCCTCGTCGAGCACCGCGAGGAGGTTGTCCAGCGCCTGCTCCGTCTGGTCCGCGATCGACGCGTCGGCGAGGAGTTCGCCGTCGGGCGTCAGGGGGATCTGCCCGGCCGTGAACACGAGGTCGCCGTCAGTCGTCGCCTGGCTGTACGCGCCCACCGCCGCCGGGGCGTCGTCCGTGTGGATCGTCTCCTTCATGCGGGTGCGCCTTCGACCGGCGGCCTCAAGAGTACTCTGGAGCAGCCCGCCGACGGGCCCGTCGGAGCGCGGCCGGTGGACCCACCGTCAGACACAAGACTCCGGGATGGTAACATGACACGTATGACGGGTGATCAGCTCGTGCCCCTCGCCGCGATATTCGTCGGCGTGGCGGCGCTCAACCTCGCGGTGACGTGGCTGCTCGTCCGCCGGAACCGCGACCCCGCGGAGCTCTTCGGCTCGGTCGCGGCCCGTTCGTCGGAGCCCGACGGCGACGGGGAAGCGGCCGGTTCGGCGGTCGCACGCGACCGCAGCGCGGTCGGGGGTCCGACGGACGAGTCAGCCGACGCCGGCGACCCGCCGCTGCTCGACGCCGACGGAGAGACGGTCGTCTGCCGGCACTGCGGCGCCGAGAACCGCGCCGGCTACCGGTACTGCCGGTGGTGCGTGCGGTCGGGATTCGTCGACGACGGCGCCGGCGTCACCGCGGGAACGGCGATGACCGACCGGTCGCTATAAGCTGTCGCGACGGGCGCCCCGACGGCGACGACGAGGAACGGGCCGCGTAGACGGCGTCGATCCGGAGTGGACCGCTCAGGCCGCGTCGATCCGACAGCCAGCGGCGTAGTCGATCCCGTCAAGCGTGTCGATTCCGTCGTCGCCGCACACCGGGCAGTCCGGGTTACGCGCGTACGGGACCGTCTCGAACGAGAGGTCCATGGCGTCGTAAAACAGCATGCGACCGACGAGCGGGTCGCCGACGTCTATGATCAGTTTCACCGCCTCCGTCGCCTGGAGACACCCGACTGTCCCGGGGAGGACGCCGAGGACGCCGGTGCTGGCGCAGTCCGGTACCGTTCCCGGCTCCGGCGGCTCCGGGAACAGACAGCGGTAGCAGGGGCCGTCGGGCGAGAGCGTCGTCACCTGCCCCTCGAACTTGTAGATGGCGCCGTGCGAGACGGGGACGCCCTCGATTCGGGCGGCGTCGTTCACCACGTACCGGGTTGCGAAGTTGTCCGAGCAGTCGACAACGACATCGTAGTCCGAGATCAGTTCGCGGGCGTTGCCCGCGTCGAGTCGCAGGTGGTGGCGCTCGACATCCACGTCGGGGTTAAGATCGGCGACGAAGTCGGCGGCCGAGTCGACCTTCTGGCGTCCCACGTCGCCGTCGCCGTGGATGACCTGTCGCTGGAGGTTCGAGCGCTCGACGGCGTCGTCGTCGGCGATCCCGATCGCGCCGACGCCCGCCGCCGCGAGGTACTGGACGACGGGCGCGCCGAGCCCGCCCGCGCCGACGACGAGGACGCGGGCGTCGAGCAGTCGCTTCTGCCCCTCCGGACCGACGCCGTCCAAGATGACGTGTCTGGAGTAGCGGTCGAGTTGGGTCGCGTCGAGCGAGAGGCTCATGTCCGTGACCTGTGCGGGCGCAGATATAATCGTGTTCCCGGCGGCGACAAAGACGCGGCGCGGCCGACACTCGCTCCGTCGGCGACGGCTCTGGACCCGACGCCGACGCTTACTCCCCCGACGCGGTCACGGCGTCGGTCATCCAACAGTCGTCGACGCTGCCCAGCGAACTGTTCGTGGTCGCGCTCCCGCCGCCGACCCGGACGAGGCGGAACTCGTAGCGCCCGGTCACGGTGCCGTCCTCGCGCGTGACGACTTCGACCGCGGCGGTCCCGTCGGCGGTCTCCGGCACCGAGTACTCCGCGGTATCGTACGTGAGCATCGGGCCGTACCGGGCGGTCTCGAACAGCTCGACGTACTCGCCGACGGGTCCGACGACCTGCCTGTTCTCCGGCGACGCGAACGCCCGGAGGGTCCGGATGCCGTCGTTCGTCGCGTTGTCGTTGTACCGGAGCGCGTTCATCTGGATCTGGACGACCTGGAGCGCGGACCGCTCGCAGGTCGGGGACAACGCCGTGTTCCGCGCGGCCTCACCGGTCGGGTCGCCGTCGGCGGCCGACACGGTGTTCCCGCCGTCCGAGTCCGTGCCGCTCGCGTCGCCGCCGTCGTCCGTCGACCCTCCCGCGTCGGACGGCGAGTCGATCGCCCCGTCGTCGCCGGCGATCCCGCCCGGCCCGCCGATCCCGGCGGCGCCGGCGGCGAACCCGGCCCCGGCCGCCGCGACGAGGAGCGCGACGACCGCGATCGCGGCGACGACGGTCCGGCGGGACGGTCGATCGCTCGCGGCGTCGGCGGTCGAACCGTCGCCCGGCTCACCGCTCTGGGGTGGATCGGGGTTGGAGTCGCTCGGCCGGTCGTCAGCTCGCGACGCGCCGGGCGAGTCGGCGACGTTCCGATCGGTGCGATCGGCGTCGCTGCGGCCTACCGGTCCCGACGCGCCGGCGGCCGTCGCCCCGCCGGCGGGATCACTCGCGTCGCCATCGCCCGAGGCGTCGTCGCCGCTCGCGCTGTCGACGGTCCGGACATCGTCGGTCGCCTCGTCGTCGGTGGCTAGCGATCCGTCGCCGGAATCGGTCGTAGCGCCGGCCTCGGGAGCGACCGCGTCGTACGATGCGGACCGAACGGGGACACCGAGAATCCGGTCCGCGATCTCGTCCGCCGCCGCCGGCGGGACGGCGTACAGGAGCCGCCGTCGGAGGTCCGCCGGAGAGACGACCGTCGAGTCGTCGAGCGTCCCGTCGTCAAGCAGTGAGTCGCTCGCGACGACGACGGCGTCGGCCGGGCCGTCGGGGACGCGGCCGTCGGCGGCCGAGGCGACGAGCAGTTCGGTCCGCTGGTCCTCGTTTCGCACGGTCACTCGGGGCGGATCGGCGTCGGCCGCGTCGGCGGTCGCCGCGTACGCGTCGGCGACGAGCGTCGCGAGCGCGTCCGTGTCGAGCGACCTGAGCGCGGTCGCGAACGCGTCGGGCGGAATCGGGGTGGTCCCGGTCACGTGGCGATCGCCATGACTACAGTTGGTATGTGCCGCGGTATCTTTGCTCTTGCGCCGCCCGCCTCCGGGGCCCGGCGGCGGGAACGGTCGGGCGCGGTAGACGACGAGCCCGTCGGGGCACGGGGGGGGCGAGCGGCGCGTCCGCTC
>NZ_NEWJ01000085.1:0-9998 GCF_002135045.1 Halorubrum sp. SD683 | reverse complement strand
ATTCACGATGTACTCGCCGCCGCCGGGTCCGCGTCGCCGGCGAGTACATCGTGAATCGTGATCTCGCCGGGCGTCACCCCGACAGCGTCCGCGAGGTTCGCCATGCCGAGGTCGGCGTCGATCGCGACGACGTCGGCGCCCGAGTCCGCCAGCACCGTCGCCAGCGCGGCGGTCGTGGTGGTCTTCCCGACGCCACCCTTCGCCGACGCGACCGCATACACCGTTGCCATACGGTGACGGTCCGGCGACTGCTACTTAAATGTAGGCGGCGGCGCGCGACTGCGGCCGACGCGTTCGGCTCGAAGTACCGCCGAATCGCCTCAGAATCCGGTCGCACCCCCGCGGGCTTTCGCAAACACCTTATACGTCGCTTCTAGAGTTTCAGGCGATTAGTAGCATGGCGAGACCAGAGGTGCTCGAATCCATCAAGCAGGCCGAACGGGAGGCGGACGAGATCGTCGCGGAAGCGGAGTCCGACGCCGAAGAGCGCCTCGCCGAGGCTCGAGAGCGCGCGGACGAGATCCGCGCCGAGGCCGAGGAGGAGGCGGAGTCCGAGGCCCAAGAGCGGCTCGACACGGCCCGAGCGGAGATCGAGGAGCGGCGCGAGGAGATCCTCGAGTCGGGGCGTGCCGACCGCGACGAGCTCGAACGCGAGGCCCGCGACCGCGTGGAATCGGCCGTCGACTACGCCGTCGAGCGGTTCGAGGCGGCGGTTCACGAGCAGGCCGAGGAGGCGGTGGATGCTCAGGCCTGAGCAGATGAGCCGGGTGTCGGTGACGGGCTCGAAGCGCGTCATCGACGACGTCATCGAGGCGGCGTACGCCCACCACTCCCTGCACGTCACCGACTACGACGACCGGTACGAGGGGTTCGACCCCGGAACGTCGCTCGACGGGGCCGAGACCGTCAACGAGCGGCTCGTGACGGTTCGGTCGCTGGAGAGCATCCTCGACGTCGACGAGGACGACGCCGAGGTCGCGCGGTCGCTTGACGACGACGAGCTCGAAGCCGAGCTCGACCGCGTCCGCGACCGCGTCAACGAGCTCAACGACCGGCGCGACGAGCTACAGGGCGCGATCCGCGACCGACAGGAGGAGATCGACCGGATGGAGCCGTTCGCGGAGCTCGGGATCGACCTGGACTACCTGCGCGGCTACGACTCGGTCGAGGTCGTCGTCGGCGAGGCGAAACCCGCCGCCGTCGAGGCGGCGCTCGGGGACGCCGAGACGGTCGACGCCTTCGACGTGTTCGTCGGCGGCGACGTGCTCGCCATCGTCGCGAGGCCGACCGACGGCGACGCGGAGGGCGTCGTTCAGGACGCGCTCGTCGGCGTCGACATCGCGCTGCTCGACGTGCCGGACGCCGACGCGAGCCCGGAGGAGTACGTCGCGGAGCTGGAGGCCGAGCAGGCCGACCTCCGCGACGAGCTCGACGGCGTCAAAGCCGAGCTCGACTCGGTGAAGGAGGAGGCCGCGGGCTTCCTGCTGCGCGCCGAGGAGAAGCTCACGATCGAGGCCGAAAAGAAGGAGGCGCCGCTCTCGTTCGCGACCACCGAGAACGCGTTCGTCGCGGAGGGGTGGGTGCCGACCGAGTCGTACCCCGACTTCGAGGCGGCGGTCGTCGACGCGGTCGGCGACCACGTCGAGGTCGAGGAGCTCGAACGCGCCTCGTTCACCCCCGACGGCGACCACCACTCCGAGCCGGTCGACAGGAGTGGCGGCACCGAGTCGCCGTCGGCCGACGACGGCAGCGCGTCCGCCGAAACGGAAGCGGCGGTCGCTACCGACGGCGGCCACGCGGCGCACGGCACCGACGACCCGCCGGTCGTCCAGGATAACGGGAGCGCGGCCGGCCCCTTCGAACTGCTCGTCCAGGCGTTCGGGCGGCCGAAGTACTCCGAGTTCGACCCGACGCTGCTCGTGTTCCTCACGTTCCCGGCGATGTTCGGGTTCATGATCGGCGACGTGGGGTACGGCGTCCTGTACGCCGCCATCGGGTTCTTCATGTACTCCCGGTTCGACGGCGCGTTCCGCGAACTCGGCTCCGTCGCGATGTGGGCGGGCGGCTTCACGATACTATTCGGGATCTACTTCGGCATCGACCTGTTCGGCTACCACGCCTACCAGCTGCTGCCGGGCGATGTCCACTGGCCCGTCGCCGGGAAGGGGCTCTCGCCGGCCGACCTCGACTGGGGGCTCTCGTTCCTCGTCGTCAGCGTGGTGTTCGGTATCGTTCACCTCAACATCGGCCACGTGCTCTCGTTCGTGAGCACGCTCCAGCAGCACGACGTGAAGCACGCGCTCTATGAGGCCGGCTCGTGGCTCCTGATCCTCAACGGCGCGTGGATCTGGATCTTCAGCCAGCACGTCCCCGGCCCGAAGCCCGACTTCCTGTTCGAGTCGGTGTCGCTCCTCACGTTCGGCACGGTCTCGTTCAGCGGCTTCCCGGTCGTTGTCGGTATCGCCGGCGCCGTCGCCGCGGGTCTTGGGCTCGTCCTGCTCGGGATCGGCGAGCCGCCGGAGCTCGCGGAGTTCCTCTCGCCCATCGTCAACGTCATCTCGTACGCCCGGATCATGGCCGTCCTGCTCGCGAAGGGCGGGATGGCGCTCGCGGTCAACCTGCTCGCGTTCGGTGCGTACATCGACAAGGGGGGCGAGGGGAGCTTCCACTTCATCTTCTCCGCGGAGCACCTCCATCACGTCCAGGAGACGCCGAGCGAGGAGCTGGTCTTCGCGGGGATCACCACCGCGTTTGACCCCGCCTCGATCGGTCTCGTGGGCATCGTCGCCCTCGTGGGCGGCATCGTCGTGGCGCTCGTCGGCCACCTCGTCGTCCTGCTGCTCGGCGTCACGTCTGCCGGCATCCAGGCGGTCCGCCTCGAGTACGTGGAGTTCTTCGGGAACTTCTACGAGGGCGGCGGGCGGGCGTACCTCCCGTTCGGCCGCGACCGGAAGTACACCCGCGACGACTGACGGTCGACCCGACCGTCCGTCGTCCGCCGGTCTCGCCGCTTCGCAGCCGGTTGAAACGCGACGGTTCCGTCGGGTTTCGACGCGATAGCGTCCGCTCTCGCCTCCGTTCTTCCGTCTTCTGTCCGGTCGTTTTGGGAAGCTTTATGACTCCTCTGGGGGCAAATAGCAACTGTTCGGAGACGAGCAACCGCAACTACTACCAATGCTTGAAGCTACCAACGAACTCGGGAACCTCGTACTGTCGACTGGTGGAACGCTGACTGACCCCAACGCCGCGGCGGCGCTGGCCGTCGGGCTCGCGGCGCTGGGCGCGGGCTACGCGGAGCGCGGTATCGGGTCGGCCGCCGTCGGGGCGATGGCCGAGGACGACGACCTCTTCGTCAACGGGCTCATCCTGACCGTCCTTCCCGAGACGATCGTCATCCTCGCACTCGTCGTCGTCTTCATCGTCTAAGCGGTACTTCCTTCCACACCAATGAGTTTGGAAACCGTCGTTGAGGACGTCGAAGATGAGGCCCGCGCGCGTGCGGAGGAGATCCGCGAACAGGCCGAGGCGGAGGCCGACGAGATCGTCGCCGAGGCGGAGGCCGACGCGGAGCGCATCCGCGAGGAGCGGCTCGCCGAGGTCGAAGACCAGATCGACCAGGAGCGCGAACAGACGCTCTCCTCGGCGAAGCTCGAGGCCAAACAGGAGCGGCTCGGCGCTCGACGTGACGTCTTGGAGGACGTCCACGACGACGTCGAAGCGGCCATCTCCGCCCTCGACGGCGACGATCGCCGCGAGCTCACCGAGGCCTTACTCGACGCGAGCCTCGCGGAGTTCGACGACGACGAGGCCGTCGCCGTCTACACCCGCGCCGAGGACGTCGACCTGCTCGAAGACCTCGTCGCGGACCGCAACGCCGAGGTCGACGGCGAGGTCGACTGCCTCGGCGGCGTCGTCGCGGAGAGCGACACCTCCCGCGTTCGCGTGAACAACACGTTCGACTCGGTCCTGGAGGCAGTCTGGGACGACGAGTTGAAGAACATCTCGGAGCGGCTGTTCGACCAATGAGCGCCGCCGGCAGCCCGAACCCCGAGTACGTCGTCGCGCGGGTTCGTGCCCGCCGCGGCAGCCTCTACGGGGACGAGGAGTACCGCAAGCTCACCCGGATGGGCCCGGCCGAGATCGCCCGGTTCATGGAGGAGTCGAGCTACGGCGAGGAGATCAACGCGCTCGGCAGCCGCCACGGCGGCGTGGACCTGATCGAGTACGCGCTGAACCGGAACCTCGCCGAGCAGTTCGACGCCATCCTCGACTGGAGCGAGGGGTCGCTGTACGACCTGATCGCCCGGTACCTCCGGAAGTTCGACGCCTGGAACGTGAAGACGGTCATCCGCGGCGTCTACACCGACGCGGAGCAGTCGGCCGTCGAGGTCGACCTGATCCGCGCCGGCGAGTTCGACGACCGCCGGATCCGTCGCCTGCTTGAGGCGGACTCGATCGACGGCGTGATCGAGGTCCTCGAAGACACGATCTACGGGGAGCCGCTGCGGGAGGCGTACGCCGAGTTCGAGGAGACGGACGTGCTGGTGCCCTTAGAGAACGCGGTCGACCGCGCGTTCTACGAGCGGCTCCTCTCCGGGCTCGGCGGCGACGAGCCGACCCGGCAGTACGAGTCGTTCCTGGTGGCGGAGGTCGACTTCCGGAACGCGACGAACGCGCTCCGGCTCGCCCGCTCGGGCGCCGACATCGACCCCGCCGCGTACTTCATCGAGGGGGGCGACCTGTTCACCCGCTCGTCGCTCGCGCGGCTGGCGCAGAACCTCGACGAACTGGTCGAGTACATCGGCGACAGCCAGTACGGCGAGGAGCTCGGGCCCGCGCTGCGCGAGCTCGAGGAGGCGGACAGCCTCATCGCGTTCGAACACGCGATCGACGGCGCGCTGCTGGCGTACGGCGACCGGCTCGGCACGATCCACCCGGTGTCGGTCACCCCGGTCATCTCGTACATCCTCGCGAAGGAGCGCGAGACGGAGAACATCCGGGCGATCGCCCGCGGCAAGGAGGCCGGCCTCTCGGCCGACGAGATCGAATCGGAGCTGGTGATAACATGAGCCAGGAGATAGCGGTCGTCGGCAGCCCGGAGTTCACGACCGGATTCCGCCTCGCCGGCGTTCGGGCGTTCGAGAACGTGCCGGACGACGAGAAGGACGAGAAGCTCGACGACGCCGTCGAGCGGACGCTCGACGACGAGGGCGTCGGCATCATCGTGATGCACGACGACGACCTCGACCACCTCTCGCGGGGGACCCGCGAGGCGGTCGAGGGCAGCATCGAACCGGTCCTCGTGACGCTCGGCGGCTCCGGCGCCGGGAGCGGCGGGCTGCGCGACCAGATCAAACGCGCCATCGGCATCGACCTGATGGAGGAAGACGACTAATATGAGCAAAGCAGACACAACCGACGCCGTCGAAGACAGCGGCGTCATCCAGAGCGTGAGCGGTCCGGTCGTGACCGCCCGCGATCTCAACGCCCGCATGAACGACGTCGTCTACGTCGGCGACGAAGGGCTCATGGGGGAAGTGATCGAGATCGAGGGCGACCTCACGACGGTTCAGGTGTACGAGGAGACCTCCGGCGTCGGCCCCGGCGAACCCGTCGAGAACACGGGCGAGCCGCTGTCGGTCGACCTCGGCCCGGGGATGCTGGACGCCATCTACGACGGCGTTCAGCGCCCCCTGGACGTGCTGGAGGGCAAGATGGGCAGTCCGTACCTCGACCGCGGGGTCGACGCGCCCGGCATCGACCTCGAGGAGGAGTGGGAGTTCGAGCCCGAGGTCGAGGCGGGCGACGTCGTCGAGCCCGGCGACATCGTCGGCGTCGTCGAGGAGACGGTCACCATCGACCACAAGGTCATGGTGCCGCCGGACTACGAGGGCGGCGAGGTCGTCGCCGCCGAGTCCGGATCCTTCGACGTCACCGAGACGGTCGTCGAGCTCGACAACGGCGAGGAGGTCTCGATGCACCAGGAGTGGCCGGTGCGCGAGGCGCGCCCCGCCAACGACAAGAAGACGCCCCGGACGCCGCTGGTGTCCGGCCAGCGCATCCTCGACGGACTCTTCCCCATCGCGAAGGGCGGGACGGCCGCGATCCCCGGCCCGTTCGGCTCCGGGAAGACGGTCACGCAGCACCAGCTCGCGAAGTACGCCGACGCGGACATCATCGTCTACGTCGGCTGCGGCGAGCGCGGCAACGAGATGACCGAGGTCATCGAGGACTTCCCCGAGCTCGAGGACCCGGCCAACGGCAACCCGCTGATGGCCCGCACCTCGCTCATCGCGAACACCTCGAACATGCCGGTCGCGGCGCGTGAGTCCTGTATCTACACCGGGATCACGATCGCCGAGTACTACCGCGACATGGGGTACGACGTGGCGCTGATGGCCGACTCCACCTCGCGGTGGGCGGAAGCGATGCGCGAGATCTCCTCCCGGCTGGAGGAGATGCCCGGCGAGGAGGGGTACCCCGCGTACCTCGCCGCCCGGCTCGCGCAGTTCTACGAGCGCGCCGGCTACTTCGAGAACATCAACGGGACGGAGGGCTCCGTCTCGGCGATCGGCGCGGTGTCGCCGCCCGGCGGCGACTTCTCCGAGCCGGTCACCCAGAACACGCTGCGGATCGTGAAGACGTTCTGGGCGCTCGACGCGGACTTGGCGGAGCGGCGCCACTTCCCGTCGATCAACTGGAACGAGTCCTACTCGCTGTACAAAGACCAGCTCGACCCTTGGTTCGAGGACGAGGTCGCCGACGACTGGGCGGAGCGCCGCCAGTGGGCGGTCGACGTGCTCGACGAAGAGACGGAGCTCCAGGAGATCGTCCAGCTCGTCGGGAAGGACGCCCTGCCCGACGACCAGCAGCTGACGCTGGAGGTCGCGCGCTACCTGCGCGAGGCGTACCTCCAGCAGAACGCGTTCCACCCGGTCGACACGTTCTGTCCGCCGGAGAAGACGTACCTGATGCTGACGACGATCCAGACGTTCAACGACGAGGCGTTCGACGCGCTCGACGCCGGCGTCCCGGTCGAGGAGATCATCGACATCGAGTCGGCCCCGCGGATTAACCGTATCGGCGTCCAAGAGGACTACGAGGAGTACGTCGAGGATCTCAAGTCGGAGATCACCGAGGAGCTCCGGAGCCTCTACTGATCATGAAAGAGTATCAAACCATCACCGAGATCAGCGGCCCCCTCGTGTACGCCGAGGTCGACGAGGCGATCGGCTACGACGAGATCGTCGAGATCGAGACGGCACAGGGCGAGACGCTGCGCGGACAGGTGCTCGAATCCTCGGAGGACGTGGTCGCGATCCAGGTCTTCGAGGGGACGAGCGGTATCGACAGAGACGCGTCCGTCCGCTTCCTTGGCGAGACGATGAAGATGCCCGTCACCGAGGACCTCCTCGGGCGGGTGCTCGACGGCTCCGGCCGCCCGATCGACGACGGCCCGGAGATCGTCCCCGAGGAGCGACAGGACATCGTCGGCGCGGCGATCAACCCGTACTCCCGGGAGTACCCCGAGGAGTTCATCGAGACGGGCGTCTCCGCCATCGACGGGATGAACACGCTCGTCCGCGGGCAGAAGCTCCCGATCTTCTCCAGCTCCGGCCAGCCGCACAGCGAACTGGCGATGCAGATCGCCCGGCAGGCTAGCGTGCCGGAGGAGGAGGAAGGCGGCGACGACGAGGAGGGCTCCGAGTTCGCCGTCATCTTCGGCGCGATGGGGATCACCCAGGAGGAGGCGAACGAGTTCATGGAGGACTTCGAGCGCACCGGTGCGCTGGAGCGCTCCGTCGTCTTCATGAACCTCGCGGACGACCCCGCCGTTGAGCGGACGGTCACCCCGCGCATGGTGCTCACCACGGCCGAGTACCTCGCCTTCGAGAAGGACTACCACGTCCTCGTCATCCTGACGGACATGACCAACTACTGCGAGGCGCTCCGCGAGATCGGGGCGGCCCGCGAGGAGGTGCCCGGCCGCCGCGGGTACCCTGGGTACATGTACACCGACCTGGCGCAGCTGTACGAGCGCGCGGGCCGGATCAAGGGCCGCGAGGGCTCGGTCACGCAGATCCCGATCCTCACGATGCCGGGCGACGACGACACTCACCCGATCCCGGACCTGACCGGGTACATCACGGAGGGGCAGATCTACGTCGACCCCGACCTCAACAGCCAGGGCCTCCAGCCGCCGATCAACGTCCTCCCCAGCCTGTCGCGGCTGATGGACGACGGGATCGGCGAGGGGCTCACCCGCGCCGACCACGCCGACGTGAAAGACCAGATGTTCGCGGCGTACGCGGAAGGTGAGGACCTCCGCGACCTCGTGAACATCGTCGGTCGCGAGGCGCTGTCGGAGCTCGACAACAAGTACCTCGACTTCGCGGACGCGTTCGAGTCCGAGTTCATCGACCAGGGCTTCGAGACGAACCGCGACATCGACGAGACGCTCTCGATCGGCTGGGACCTCCTCTCGATGCTGCCGAAGGACGCCCTCAACCGGATCGACGAGGAGTTCATCGAGGAGCACTACCGCGAGGACGACTCCGAGCGCAAGGTCGTCGAAGCGGCCGACTGATCCGCCTCGACTCACCTTTTACCCGCGGTCGATACCCCTCGCCAGCGACCGCGCCGCGGTGACCGCGCTCGGGGGCCGATCCGCGGCGGCTGCCCGGCCGATCCGGCGCGTCTGAAAAGAATTAACCGCCTCGGAGCGGAACCTACCCCCAAGATGGCCAAGGACGTCAAACCGACGCGCAAGAACCTGATGGCGATCGAGGACCGCATCGAGCTCTCCGAGCGCGGTCACGACACGCTCGAACAGAAGCGCGACGGGCTCATCATGGAGTTCATGGACATCCTCGACCAGGCGCAGGACGTCCGGTCGGAGGTCTCCGAGAACTACGAGACGGCCCAGCGGAAGATCGACATGGCCCGGGCGATGGAGGGCGACGTGGCGGTCCGCGGCGCGGCCGCGGCGCTGAAAGAGCACCCGGAGATCACGACCCAGTCGAAGAACATCATGGGCGTCGTGGTCCCGCAGATCGAGTCCTCGAAGGTACAGAAGAGCCTCGACGAGCGCGGGTACGGCCTGCTCGGCTCCTCGGCGCGGATCGACGAGGCGGCCGACGCCTACGAGGAGCTGCTCGAGTCGATCATCCTCGCCGCCGAGGTGGAGACGGCGATGAAGAAGATGCTCACGGAGATCGAGACCACGAAGCGCCGCGTGAACGCCCTAGAGTTCACCCTGCTCCCGAGCCTCTACGAGAATCAGGAGTACATCGAGCAGAAGCTCGAAGAGCAGGAGCGCGAGGAGATATTCCGCATGAAGAAGATCAAAGCGAAGAAGGAGGAAGAGGAGGCTGCCGAGGAGGCCGAGGCGGCCGCGGAGGCCGCGGCCGCGGAGACCGAGGAACCCGAGCCCGCCGACTGACCGTCCACCGCGCGTCGGCCGTTCTTTCTGTTGATCGCTCTGTCCGTTTTCCCTCGCCGCTCTCGCCGCACCGAAGACGGCCGCGTTTAAGTCTTGAGCGCCGCCTATCTCCGGTCGTGCCCTGTCCTCACTGCGACGCCGACGCCGTCGGGTTCGCCGTGCCGCCCTCGATCCGCGAGTACGCGCCGGCCGACGCGGTCGCGATCTGTACTCGGTGCCTGCGGGTCGTCCCGGCCGCGGAGGCGGGGGTCGCGGGCGACGCGCCCGTCGACCCGGACCTGTCGGTTATCGATCCTGCCTTCCCCTCCGGCGAGGCGGGCGTCGCGCTGGCGCTCTGCTGTGGCAAGCTGGAGTCGTTCGCGCTCAACCGTGCGGCGATCGAGGCGCTGATCGGCCACGCCGAGCGCGCCGGCGCCGATGCGTTCGCGTTCTTCGACCGGCTCGACGCACCTGACGCCGCGTTCGACCTTGACCGTCGGCGAACGGCGCTCCGCGACGCGATTTAGTACTGGTACGATTGATCGCTTCTGTCGAACGGTGACGCCGACCGTAACTA
>NZ_NEWJ01000084.1:0-10122 GCF_002135045.1 Halorubrum sp. SD683 | reverse complement strand
GTGTATAAGTGTGCCGCGGACGTTCGCAGTTCGCAGGACCGCCCCGCCGTCGCCGACCGCCACGTCTCCGGCCGGACGCGGACCGGCAGTACCCGGCCCGACGACTTTTGCGCCCGGACGCCGAACACTCCCCCGTGAAGGCACGCCATATCGACCACGTCAACCTCCGCATCCCGGAAGGCGGTGCCGACGCGGCCCGCGAGTTCTACGGCGAGGCGCTCGGCTTCGGCATCGAGGACGCGCTGTACGCGGCCGGAGAGAAGCCCATCTTCGACGTGCGGCTCTCCGCGACCGCGGTGATCCACCTGTGGCCGACCGCCGAGTTCGAGCGGCCGGCGAGGACGAACTACGACCACGTCGCGGTCGTCGTCGAGGAGTCGGTCGAGGAGATCGAAGCGGAGCTGGCCGACGCCGGCGTCGAGGTCGAAAATCGGCTCGACTCCCCGCTCGGCGCGACCGGCGAGGCCGGCGCGGTGTACGTCAGGGACCCGTTCGGCTACCGAGTGGAGCTGAAAGCGCGGGTGTGAGCCGCTGGAGCCCGGCGGCGCGTTCGCCGGTGCGGTCATCGCCGCGAGGGGCCGGGCGCCTCGGATCTCGGGGAACTGGCGGCGACGGGCAACGCGGCCGGCGCGGCCGCGGTGTCGACGGTCTGGTCGTTCGACTCCGACGCCGTCGCGGCGGAAGCAGGTCCGTGACCGACGTGTCGGGGAGTTGACGGGGCGGCGCCACGGATCCCATCGGCTCGTCCCGGGCGTCGTCTGAGGAAGAGACTTAGGTGGGTAGGCGGTCTGACCTGCGGTATGGTCTCACGTATCCTCGTCCCGATGGACGACTCCGACCACTCGGTGGAGGCCCTCGCGTACGCGCTCGACAGCTTTCCGGAGGCCGACGTCACCGTGTTACACGTCGTCGGTGTCCCTTCCTCGATGTTCGGCGAAGCGACGGACCTCGCCCTTGCGGACGACATCGACGAGGCCGCCGCCGAACGCGCCGAGCCCGCCTTCGAGCGGGCGCGCGCGGCGGCCGCCGAGCGGGGGCGAGAGATAGACACGGTCGTGGGTATCGGCCACCCGGCCCGGAACATCATCAATCGGGCGGGCGACTACGACACGGTCGTGATCGGCGCTCACGGGGCGGACCGCCGCCGCATGACGCGCCGGTTCCTCGTGGGGAACGTGGCCGAAACGGTCGCCAGGCGGTCGCCGGTCCCGGTCACGATCGTTCGGTGACCAGAGCGGCTCCGTCGAACGTTACCATGGCGACGGCGGTGTCCGCGATCAGCGCGAGCAGATACCCCGTGGTTCGTGGCGACGACGATACGACGCGCGACCGCACGCGCAGTCCGGGGTCGTCGTACGTGCCGACCCCGAGCGCCGCGAGCCGCCGCCGCGCCTGGTCGACCGCCGTCACCACGAGCACGAACCACAGCGCGGCCGCGAGCCCGAACCGGACGAACGAGGACGGCAGACTTAGGGCCGCGTCGCCCGACGTCGCGACGACCGCCGGGGTCACGCGAATGACGACGATGTAGAACAGGAGGTAGCCGAGACATGCCTCAACCGGCCCGTGCGGGGGGAACCGCGATCCCCGCCGAGCAACCCTCGCCCCGACGCGGCGGTTTAAGACCCCCGAGCGACAGGGTCGGGTATGAGCGAACAGCAGTCGAGATCGGACGACGGCGAGCGGCGTCGTCGCCGGGAGGACGCGGACCGATTCGCCGGGACGAAAGACGAGGACCTGCCGAGCCGCGAGGTGACAGAGGGCCCGGACAAGGCGCCGCACCGCGCCATGTTCCGCGCGATGGGGTTCGACGACGAGGACCTCTCGTCGCCGATCGTCGGCGTGCCGAACCCGGCCGCCGACATCACGCCGTGTAACGTCCACCTCGACGACGTGGCGGACGCCGCGCTCGACGGCATCGACGCGGCGGGGGGGATGCCGATCGAGTTCGGCACGATCACCATCTCCGACGCCATCTCGATGGGGACGGAGGGGATGAAGGCGAGCCTGATCTCGCGGGAGGTGATCGCCGACTCCGTCGAGCTCGTCTCCTTCGGCGAGCGCATGGACGCCCTCGTGACGGTCGCGGGCTGCGACAAGAACCTCCCCGGGATGATGATGGCCGCGATCCGGACGGACCTCCCCAGCGTCTTCCTCTACGGCGGCTCGATCATGCCCGGGCAACACGACGGCCGCGACGTGACGATCGTCCAGGTGTTCGAGGGCGTCGGCACGTACGCGCAGGGCGACATGGACGCCGACGAACTCGACGAGTTAGAGCGGCACGCCTGCCCCGGCGCGGGCTCCTGTGGCGGGATGTTCACCGCGAACACGATGGCGTCGCTGTCGGAGGCGCTCGGGCTGGCGCCGCTCGGATCGGCCTCGCCGCCGGCGGAGGACGAGGAGCGCTACGCGGTCGCCGAGCGCGCCGGCGAGCTGGCGATGGACTGTATCGAGAACGACCGCCGCCCCTCCGACATCCTCTCGCGCGAGTCGTTCGAGAACGCGATCGCGGCCCAGACCGCGATGGGCGGCTCGACGAACGCGGTCCTCCACCTGCTCGCGCTCGCGGGCGAGGCCGACGTCGACCTCTCTATCGAGGACTTCGACGAGATCTCCCGGCGCACGCCGAAGATCGCGAACCTCCAGCCCGGCGGGAGCCGCGTCATGAACGACCTCCACGAGGTCGGCGGCGTGCCGGTCGTGCTCCGCCGCCTACTTGAGGCCGACCTGCTCCACGGCGACGCGATGACCGTGACGGGCCGGACGCTCGCCGAGGAGATCGCGGCCCTGGAGGAGCGCGGCGAACTCCCGGCCGACGACGATATCGAGGCCGACTTCCTCTACCCCGTCGAGGACCCGAAGGAGGAGGAGGGCGCCATCAAGATCCTCGACGGCAACCTCGCGCCGGACGGCTCGGTGCTGAAGGTGACTGGCGACGACGAGTTCTACCACGAGGGCCCCGCCCGCGTGTTCGAGAACGAGGAGGACGCGATGGAGTACGTCCAGTCGGGGGCGATCGAGTCCGGCGACGTGATCGTCATCCGCAACGAGGGGCCCCGCGGCGGCCCCGGCATGCGCGAGATGCTCGGCGTCACCGCCGCCGTCGTCGGCGCGGGCCACGAGGACGACGTGGCGCTGCTCACCGACGGCCGCTTCTCGGGCGGCACCCGCGGTCCGATGATCGGCCACGTCGCGCCCGAGGCCGCCGTCGGCGGTCCGATCGGGCTCATCGAGGACGGCGACCACGTCACGGTCGACATCCCCGAGCGCGACCTGACCGTGGACCTCTCCGACGAGGAGCTCGACGAGCGCCGCGAGGCGTGGGACGCGCCCGAACCGCCCTACGAGGGCGGCATCCTCGCGAAGTACGGCCGCGACTTCGCCTCGGCCGCGGAGGGCGCGGTGACGAACCCGCGGCTCACGCGGGACTGAACAGGCGGTTCGCGCGCCGTCAGGCGACGCCCGGAACGAGGACGAAGAACCCGTAGGCCAGCAGGGTCGACACGGACGGGCCGATGATCCACATCGAGATGTACTTCAGCACCGCTCGGGGGTTGAACAGGTCGCCGGCCTCCAACACCGCCTCCGGTTCCGCCTCGCCGATCGGCGCCGACCGCTCCTCTCCGTCCTCCGAAACGGTTATGGCGCCGGGGACGATCTTGTTGTCCCCGGTGTTCCGGGTGACCGCCTCCTGAACGGTGACCGGCCGCGTCGCGCGTCCCCACCCGATGCCGACGATCGTCATCACCGTGCCCATAACGAGGCTGATCGGGATCCCGAGGTACGAGAGGACCGTCGTGATCGTCGAGGCCGTCGTCATCACGAAGAGGGCCGCGAGCAGGGGGATGTCGCTCAGTTCGCCGCCGACCGACTCCATCGTGCGGCGGGCGATCGTGAAGCCGCCGAGTCCGATCGCGAGCGTGGCGATCCCGATAGCGGTGTTTTCCGGAAGCCCTCCGACGCCGCTGACCAGCGGCGCGGCGGCGTTCGGTACGTTGCTCGCGCCGGCGCTGAACGACATGTAACAGCCGATGAGGAGGACGACGACCGTGCTGATGAGCTCCGTCACCGTCGTGTTCGGGCCGAGTTCCGGCTTCGGTACCCCGCCCTCCCGGTCGAGTCGCAGCAGCGGGCCGGGGGACTTCTCGATGTGGACCCGCCGGCTCACCGCCGGGTAGACGTACCGACCGATCACGACGCCGACCCAGAACCCGATGATCGGGGTCACGATCCACCACGAGATGATCCGCGAGACCGTCGCGTAGTCGAGCGTGTCGGTCGCCAGTCCGAGGCCGGCGATCGCTCCGACGGTCGTCATCGAGGTCGGCACGGGGACCCCGAAGATGTTCGCGATGAGGATCCCGAGTCCGATGAAGAACAACACGGCGACACCCGCCGAGAGCGAGAGCTCCGTCGTGATGATCCCGCCGCTCAGCGTGTCCATCACGTTTCGCCCCACGGTCCAGCCGCCGAGGAAGACGAACGCCGTCATGAGTCCCGCGGCGGTCGTCTTCTTCAGGATGCCGGCCCCGACGGGAGGTCCCCACGCGATGCCGGTCGAGGAGCCGCCGATATTGAAGCCGACGAACGCCGACGCGACGACCCCGACCGCCAGGAGCGTTTCCACCATCGAATCGTGGTACCGCCATACGAGGCATATAAGTGTCGTAATCGGTCACGATTTGGGCTCGAAACTGACGGCGTTGCGGCCGCGGTTCCGGTGCGGCCGCCGGTCCGGCGTCAGCGGGACTCGCCGCCGTCGGTCTGCGCGGTCTTGACCGACTCGGCGCGCCAGACGTTGCTCCGACGCCCCGCGCGGGAGAGTTCCATCTTCACGACCGACCCTACCGGCAGGTCGGCGACGCGCTCGCGGGCGTCCTCGTCGGCGTAGTCGACGACGTGGAACGTCTCGTTGCGTGGATGGGCACGTACAGTGGTACAATCGTGATCGTTCTGTGCGGAAATGACGGTGTACGCGTTTGATTGAGACATCTTATCTCGTTATTCTTGGACATCCTATTTCAAGTCTCCGTATATTCACTACGGACGTGAGGCAGGTCGTAATACGGATATAAGGTGTTGAAGCGCCAAGTCGGTCGGACGAATTGCCGGGGATAACTGGGCAGACGACACACCGAGACCGGGCGGGAGGCGCTCGTCGAGAGCGCTCGCGAATCAGCATACCTATTTCCGGCCGCGGCGAAGCCCGCTCATGGACCGAGGCGACGGGCCCGAGGGCGAGACGACCGCTGGCGGCGAGGCGGGCCGCAGCGATGGCACGACCGGCGAGCGCGCGACGGACGCGAACACCGACGGCGTGGCGCTGTTCGTCGACGGCCCGAACGTGTTGCGCGAGGAGTTCGACGTGGACCTCGACGACGTGCGGCTGGCCGCCGAGGCCGAGGGCCCGCTGGTGACGACCCGGCTCTACCTCGACGAGCACGCGACGCCGGGGCTGATTCAGGCCGCGGAGGCCCGCGGTTTCGAGGTCGTGATCACGAGCGGCGACGTGGACGTGAAGCTCGCGGTCGACGCCGCGCGGTTCGCGGCCGAGAACCGAATGGACACCCTCGCGATCGCCTCGCGCGACACGGACTTCAAGCCGGTCGTCGAGACCGCCAACGGCTACGGAATCCGGACGCTCGCCATCGCGCCCGGGGAGTTCGGGCGCTCGGACGCGCTCCGCAACGCCGCCAACGGTTCCGTGACGCTCGACGGCGACGAGAGCGACGCCGCCGGGAGCGACGACGACGAGACGGACGCCGGATCGCCCTCGACGCGATAGCGGTCGGGCGACGCCGGCGGCCGCGTATAGCTGAACGCCGACCTCGCGGTTCGCTCGGGGCTCCCCGCGGTCGCCCCTCCCTCACCGCTACCTCCCACGCGCTCCTCGCGCCGGCCGCACCGAATTGTATAAAAGACGGCTACCGGCGGTCGCGAGCTTTCATGAGAGAATCGCTCCCGCCGAGACAACTCACCGCCGCCGTCCCCGACCGAGCCGTCCCAAGAGCAGCGCGCCGAGTCCGCCGGCCAGTCCCGTGAGACCGACGAGGACCACTCCGGTCGCGACCCCGCCGTACCGCGCGGCCGCCGCGTCGATCGCCACCCGTGTCCAGCCGAGGTTCGGCACCGCGAACAGCGCCTTGCCGGCGATCCACTCCTCGGGGACGACCGGGGCGATGCCCGCGCTCTGGTCGTACAGCCCGTTCGCGTCCCCGCGCGTGACGTACCCGTCGTACGGCGCCGGACAGGTTGAGAGCTCCCCGCAGTCGCCTGAGAGCAGGTCCGGGTCGGCCCGCTCCGTCCAGTCCTCGCCCGCCTCCACGGGGAACGCCAAGCGGTGGAACACCGGGCGACCCCCGGCGCCCGGAACGGCGTAAACGACCACGTCTCCCGGTCCGCCGAGCCGCGTCGGCGCGTCCGCGTCGGCGGCGCTCGAGAGGTCGCCCCACGGCGTTCGGTCGGCGGCCGTGACGACGACGAGGTCGCCGCGCTCGACGCCGGGAGTCATGCTGCCGCTCTCGACCGCGACGAACGGCGGCCACGTGCCCATGACGGCGCCGAGCAGGACCGCGACGAGGAGGACGGCGACCGCGGGCGCCACCGCGGCGGCGGTGTCGGGACGGGAACTGCTCACGGTCGGGAGACGGCACGGCGACCGCTTGAGGCTGTCGCTCGAGGTGGTCGGGGCCATGCGGCCGGGCCCGCCGCGGACGCGCGGACCGCCGCTGTCACAACACCTTAGGCTCGCCCGGGAGAGGGTGCGCGTATGACCGACCGTCTCCCTCCGCTCCACGACGCCCACGACGCGCGCGGTGCGAAGTTCACCGACTTCGGCGGCTGGCAGATGCCCGTCGAGTTCGACTCGATCCGGACCGAACACGCGGCGGTCCGCGAGTCGGTCGGCGTCTTCGATGTCTCCCACATGGGCGAGATCGAGGTGGCCGGCCCGGACGCGACCGAACTGATGAACCGACTCACGACCAACGACGTGCGCGCGCTCGACCCCGGGGACTCCCAGTACGCCGCGATCACGAACGGGGAGGGCGTGATGCTCGACGACACGGTCGTCTACCGGCTCCCCGACGGGACTCCGGCCGGGGAAGGGGCGGCGTCGCTCGCGGCGTTGGAGAGCGACCACGGCGGCGACCTCGACGCGCCGAGCGGCGACCCGGCGTACCTCTTCGTACCGAACGCGGGCCACGACGGACAGATGGCCGACCGCTGGACCGCGCACCGCGACGAGTGGGGGCTCGACGCGACCGTCGCGAACGCCACGGGGGACTGGGCGATGCTCGCGGTCCAGGGCCCCGACGCGGCCGACGCCCTCGACCAGGCCACGCCCCGCGACCGCGTCGTCGACCTCTCGAAGTTCGAGGCGGCGGTGGCGGCGGTGGCGGGGGTCGAGAGCTGGGTCGCACGCACCGGTTACACCGGCGAGGACGGCTTCGAGGTGATGTGCCCGGCCGCCGACGCCGGCGCCGTCTGGGAGGCGTTCGTCGACGCGCCCCCCGAGGCGCAGCCGTGCGGCCTCGGCGCGCGCGACACGCTCCGCACCGAGATGGGGTTCCTGCTGTCCGGACAGGACTTCGATCCCGAGGGTGAGCCCCGGACCCCGTACGAGGCGCGGATCGGCTTCGTCGTGAAGCTCGACACGGAGTTCGTCGGCCGCGACGCGCTGGAGGTCCAGAAGGAGCAGGGCGTCGACGAGAAGTTCGTCGGCGTCAGGCTCTCGGAGCGCGGCGTGCCCCGCGGCGGGTACGCGGTCACCGACGGCGACCTCACCAGAGTCGGGAAGCTCACCTCCGGGACGATGAGCCCGACGCTCGACGAGCCGATCGGGCTGGGGTACCTCCACGAGTCGTACGCCGACGCCGGCACCGAGGTGAGCGTCGTCGTGCGCGGCGACGAGAAGCGCGCCGAAGTCGTGGTCCCGCCGTTCCTCGACCGCTGAGGTGATCCGCGGCGGCCTCCCGGGCCGCGGCTACGCGTCGACCGTCTCCTTCCGTTTGTCGACCACTTTCACGTCCGCGATCCGCGTGTCGGGGTACTGGCCGTCGCCGTCCTTCTCCGCGGCCTTCACCATGTCCCAGACGGTGTTGAGCCCGGTCGTGACGCCCTCCAGCGCCTCCATCTCACAGCCCGTCTTGCCGGTGGTCTCGACCGCGACCGTCAGCTCGATCCGGTCGTCGCCGACCGCGAACTCGGCGTCGACGTTCGTGATCGGGATCTGGTGGCACATCGGGATCGTCTCCCAGGTGTGTTTCACCGCCTGAACGGCGCCGATCCGGGCGGTCGCGAGCACGTCGCCCTTCTCGACCGCGTCGGCCTCGACCGCCGCGATCGTCCCCGGCGTCAGCCGGATCTCCCCGCGGGCGACCGCTCGCCGGCTGCTGTCGGGCTTCGCGCCAACGTCGACCATCTGGACGTCGCCGGCGTCGTCGGTGTGTGTCAGGTCGTCCGGGCTGCCGTCGCCTCCGTTGCTCCCGTCGCCGGACCGGACCGCGTCCTCCTCACTCATCACGCATCGCCTCCGGCAGCCGATCGGGTAAGTCCGTCGCCACCAACCCCGCGCCGTTCGCCTCCGCGGCCGCGTCGCCGGCCCGGCCGACGGCGTACGCGCCGACCGCGGCCGCCCGGAACGGCTCCGTCACGGCCGCCAGCGCGCCGACCGTCCCCGCGAGCACGTCGCCCGTCCCGCCGACCGTCATGCCGGGGTTCCCGGTGCGGTTGAGCCGTGTCTCGTCGCCGTCGGCGACCACGTCGACAGCGCCCTTCACGAGCAGCGTGTGGCCCAGCCCGCCCGCGAACTCGTCGACCAGTTCCGCGCGCTCGTCCGGGTCTGACGCCCTCTCTCCGCCCATGTCGACGAGTTCGCCCTGGTGCGGCGTACAGATCAGGTCGGCGTCGGTGTCGACCTCGGGGACGACCCGGAGCGCGTCGGCGTCGACGACGCCGCGTCCGTCGTAGCCCGTCAGGAACTCGCGGACGAACTCTCGAGCCCCGTCGCCGTCGCCGAGGCCCGGGCCGAGGACAGTGACATCGCTTTCGGCCGCGAGCGACGCGACCCGGTCGACGTGGGCGGGCTCGACGCGGTCGCCGGGCAGCGCGCGGACGATGAGGTTCGGCGAGAACCCCTGGACCGCGCCGGCGACCGACTCGGGGCACGCCACGCGGACGAGGTCGGCGCCCGCGCGGAGCGCGGCCAGCGCGGACAGCGTCGGCGCCCCGGTGTACGGTCCGCCCCCGACCACCAGCACCTCGCCGTTGTCCCCCTTGTGCGAGTCCGGATCGCGGTCGAGCCCGAGGAGATCGCCGGGGCCGGTGAACCGCTCCGCGGCGGCCGGGATCCCGATGTCCGCGACCGTGACGGCGGCGGCGTCGAGTCCGGGCTTCTCGTCGTGGAACGTCACCACGCGGTCGGCGTCGACGGCGACTGGGTCGGCCGGACCGTCGGTCGCCGCCTCGCCGGTCGGTTCGCCGGTGTCGGCGTCGATCCCGGAGGGCACGTCGACCGCGATCACCGTCGCGTCGGTCGCGTTGATCGCCGCGGCGGCGGTCCGTTCCGGCTCGCGGAGGCCGCCGGAGACCCCAGAGCCGAGCATCGCGTCGACGACGACGTCCGGGCCGTCGCCGTCGGGAGCGGCGAGGGAGAAGTCGCGGGAGTCGGTGACCGTCTCGGTCGTGATCTCCGTCGCTTCAAGCGCCGCCCAGTTCTCCCGCGCGATGTCGGTCCGGATCGTCGCGGGGCGTCCGAGCAGGTGGACCGTCACGTCGTACCGCTTCAGGAACCGCGCCGCGACGAGGGCGTCGCCGCCGTTGTTCCCGCGGCCGCAGACGAGCGCGACGGCGGCACCCGGGTCCGCGACGGCCCGCACTTCGCGGGCGACGGCGTTACCGGACGACTCCATCAGCTGTTTGCGCGGGACGCCGAGCGCGGCCGCGTTGGCGTCGACGGCCGCCATGCGATCGGTCGTGATCATGCTCGGCGGTTCGAGCGCCCGGAGATTAAGCGGCCGGGGTCAGAGCCACCTCGACAGCGCTGCGCCCGCCGCGCTTCGGAAATGAAAATGTTGAAGCGGTCAGGTGGAGAACTCGGCGAATAACTGTGGCATCGGT
>NZ_NEWJ01000083.1:0-10156 GCF_002135045.1 Halorubrum sp. SD683 | reverse complement strand
GTGTATAAGGGCCGGCCTCGGCATCCGCCTGGCGACCGAACTCCCGACGATCGTCGCGATCACGAAGGCGGACGCCGTGGGCGACGACCGGCTCGCCGCGGTCGAGCGCGAGGTCGAGTCGATGCTCCGGGACGCGGGCCAGACCCCGCTGCTGGTCGACCGGCACGGCGTCGACACCGCGGTCGCGGAGGTCGGCGACGGAGTCGTCCCCCTGCTGCGGACCAGCGCGGTGACGAAAGACGGGGTCGAGACGCTCGACCGGCTGTTCGAGCGCCTCCCGAAGCGCGCGACGCCGGACCGGGAGGCCTTCCGGATGTACGTCGACCGCAGCTACAAGGTGACGGGCGTGGGCGCCGTCGCGTCCGGCACGGTGAATTCGGGGACCGTCGAGACGGGCGACGAGCTCCTCCTCGGGCCCATGCCCGACGGCTCGTTCCGCGAGGTGGAGGTGCGGTCGATCGAGATGCACTACCACCGGGTCGACAAGGCGACGGCCGGGCGGATCGTCGGCATCGCGCTGAAGGGCGTCGACGAGGCGGAGATCGAACGCGGGATGGCGCTGGTCCCCCGAGACAGCGAGCCGGAACCGGTCCGCGAGTTCGACGCCGAGGTGATGGTACTCAACCACCCGACGCGGATTCAGGAGGGGTACGAGCCGGTCGTCCACCTCGAAACCGTCTCTGAGGCGGCCGCGTTCTTCCCGGACGAGGGGCGACTGCTCCCGGGCGACACCGGCGAGGCGCGCGTCCGGTTCAAGTTCCGGCCGTACCTGATCGAGGAGGGACAGCGCTTCGTCTTCCGCGAGGGGTCGAGCAAAGGGGTCGGAACGGTGACTGGCACCGGAGACGCCGCGGAGGACGCGGCGCCGAGCGAGCGCTGACTCGCCGGTCGGGTGCCGCACTCAAACTGACTCGCCGGTCGCGTGCCGCACGCAAAATATCAGTATTTTGTCCGATTTTTATCCACTGATATATCAATAAATTTCGGATCATGGCAGCCGTTTCTCCCTGATTCGGACGGAGTTCGACGGAGTACGTATGGACAAAAGGACAACAAAGCGAACAGAGATGACCATACGACCACGCCAACCCAAAGTACTTATCAAATAGAAACAAGTGGACGACTGTATGCGTCGACAACACACACAACGCATTTCGCGACGGAAGGTCCTCGCCGGCGGAGCAGCCGGCACCTCCCTCCTGCTCGCCGGGTGTGCCGGTGGGGGGGACGGCGGCGACGGTTCGGACGGCTCAGACGGCGACGGCTCTGACGGCAGTGACGGTTCGGACGGCTCCGACGGCGGCAGCGCCCCGACCCTGTACTTCGCGCAGGCGAAGGGCCCGCTCGACATGGACCCCGTCGTCATGAACGACGTGCCGTCCGCGCAGATTGCCGGGCGGATTTTCGACGGGCTCTACGAGTACAGCGACGGCGTCAGTCTGGAGCCGAAGATCGCCGCGGACATGCCGACGGTCGAGCGCGACGGCACGCGCTTCATCGTCCCGATCCGCGAGGACGCCCAGTTCAAGAACGGCGATCCCGTCACCGCGGAAGATGTCGTTCACACGATGCTGGCGCCCGTCGAGGAACAGACCGAGAACGCATCAGAAGTCGACATGATCGATACCGGGGAGGTGATCGATGAGAAAACCGCACAGTTCGACCTCTCGTACCCGTACGGCGCGTTCACGATCGCCATGGCCCGGAACGTCGTCAACGCCTCCGTCCGACAGGAAGACACGGACGCGTACAACATGGGTCCGGTCACCTCCGGGCCGTTCCGGCTCGCCGAGTGGGAGCCGGAGAGCTACGCGACGCTGGAGCGGTGGGACGACTACTGGGACAGCGATAACCTCCCGGAGATCAGCACAGTCGAGTTCGAGCCGATAGTCGAACAGACGACGCGGGTCACCGAGCTGGAGACTGGGAACGTCGACATCGTCGAATCGATTCCGCCGCAGCTGTACGAGACGGTCGAAGGGAACCAGAACGCCACGCTGACAGAAGAGCCGGGGATTGGGTACTTCTATCTCGCGTTCAACTGCGGCGAGGGACCGACGAGCGACCCGCTCGTCCGCGAGGCGGTCGACTACTGCGTCTCGATGGACCAAGCAGTCGAGAACTTCGTCGAGCCGGCCGGCGTCCGCCAACATAGCCCCTACCCGGCCTCGATCTCTGAGGAGTGGGACTTCCCGACCGACGAGTGGTCGGACATTCAACACGATCAGGACCTGGAAGAGGCGCAGGCGCTGTTCGAGGAGGCTGGGGTCTCGATGGACTACAACTGGCGGATCATCGTGCCGCCGGACAACAAGCGCGAGCAGATCGGCATCTCCATCGGCGACGGGCTCCAGAATGCTGGCTTCCAGAATGTCGAAGTCCAGCGTCTCGACTGGGGGACGTTCCTCGACGCGTACGTCACTGGTAGCGAGGACGACTACAACATGTACACCCTTGGCTGGTCGGGCTCGCCGGACCCAGACACGTTCGCGTACAACCTGCTGAGCCAAGAAACGGAAGGCACGAACAACGGGACGTTCCACGACTACGACGAGGCCTCGCAGATGCTGACGCAGGCCCGCGAGTCGTCTGACCGCGAGGAGCGTCGCCAGCTCTACATCGACGCGACGACGACGCTGCTCGAAGGGCGCGTCCACATGCCGGCGTACAACCTGAACAACTCTTACGGCGTGCGCAACGTGGTGGAGGGCTTCAGCTCGCACCCGATCTCGTCCGAGGTCCAGCTGGACGGCGTCACTGTGAACCGATAACCGGCCCCGGAGGTTTGGGGATCGGACCCACGGAGCGGACCCGGGCGGTGCGCGCTCGGAGCGGGTTGGGCCGTAAGTGTGCCCTCTTGGGCGGTTGGCGGCGGGGTCGGCTGCCCGCTTGCGGCTCCAAATTGGCACGTCGGCGGGAGCGAAACAGATAAGCGACAGCAAAAACCGAGTCGAAGCAACAAGAGATCCACGACAGTGAGTTTACTTCGGTACACACTCCGGCGGTTCGCACAGGCGATACCCGTACTGATAGGTATCGTGACGATAACCTTCTTCCTAGCCAACCAGATTCCCGGCGATCCGGTCGAGATCATGTTGGGGCCAACGCCGGCACAGGAGCAGGTCGAGGCGATCCGGGCCCAGTACGGCCTCGACCGACCGATACACGTTCGGTACTTCACGTACCTCAGCGGCGTCGCAACGGGAGATCTAGGGCTTAGTATCTACTACGACCGCCCTGTCTTGGAGATGATCCTGCTCCGGCTCCCAGTGACGCTGCTGCTCATGCTATCAGCGTTCGCGTTCGCGATCGTCACCGCGATCCCGCTCGGCGTGATCTCGGCGAAGCGGCGCAATGAGCCGGCGGACCACGTCTCGCGGATCGTCTCGCTCATCGGCGTCTCGACGCCGTCGTTCTGGATCGGGCTGGTGTTGATCATCGTCTTCGCGTTCTACCTCGGATGGTTCCCCGCGCGAGGGCTCGTCCTCCCGTGGGCCGACCCGGCGGACGTGCGGGGGGCAGCGACGCGGATTGGGGTGTTACGCCAGACGGCGCATCACCTCTTCTTACCCATGATCGGGCTCGGAACGCTCCAGATGGCGCAGATCACCCGGATCGAGCGCTCGTCGATGGTCGATTCGCTCCAGGGCGAGTACGTGAAGCTCGCTCGGGCGTACGGCGTGCCCGAGTCGACGATCGTGCGCAAGCACGCGTTCCAAGTCGCGCAGCTCCCGGTGATCACCATCATTGGCCTGGGGCTCTCAACCGCGCTCGGCGGCGCCGTCCTCACGGAGACCGTCTTCGAGATTCAGGGGATGGGCCGGTTGATCATTACTGCGATCAACAATCAGGACTACCAGCTGATCATGGGCACGACGCTCGTGTTTGGGTTCGTCTACGTGATCGGCGTGATCGTCACGGACATCACGTACAGCTACCTCGACCCGCGGGTCACATACGGTGACGAGTAATGTCTGTCAACAGCGCAACTTCGGACGACGACACGCCGGACAACAGCGACGAGAGCGGTGGGCCAGACGAGGTCGAGGCCCGCGTCGGGCTCCGGTACACGCTGAAGCAGGTCAGACAGGACACGACGGCGCGGATCGGGACCTACATCGTCGGGTTCATGACGTTCGTCGCGATCTTTGCCGCGTTCGACTACTACGTTCTCGATTACGCCATCGCTGAGGCGGTGCTGTATAATCCGGAGACCGACCCACAGAACGTGCGGCGGCTGCTCCCGCCGGTCGGCATGGAGAACCAGTTCGGACAGGGCGTACTCGAACACCCGCTCGGCACCGACCACCGGGGCCGCGACCTGCTCTCCCGGACAATCTACGGGACGCGGATCGCCATGACGGTCGGGTTCCTCGCGACCGCCATCGGCCTCGGCGGCGGTACCGTCATCGGCGCGGTCTCCGGCTACTACGGCGGCTGGATCGACGACGTGCTCCAGCGCGTCACCGAGACTATCTACGCCATCCCGTTCCTCGTCTTAGTCATCGCGTTCATGACCGCGTTCGGCCGGGACCTCACGTTCGCGATGGTGGGCGTCGGGATCACCGCGATCCCCGTTTTCAACCGTCTCATCCGGTCCCGCGTGGTGTCCATCCGTGAGGAGGACTACGTCGAGGCCGCGCGGGCGGCCGGGGTGAAAGACCGGAACATCATCTTCCGGCACATCATCCCCAACAGCTTCGCCCCGGTGCTCGTCCAGGCGACACTTCAGGTCGGGGTAAGCATCCTCATCGTGGCCGGACTCTCGTTCCTCGGCTTCGGCGCGCAGCCGCCGACGCCATCGTGGGGGCAGATGCTGTCCGCCTCGCGGGGGTACATGCTCCCCGCGCCGACGTTCAGCATCTTCCCCGGTATCGCGATTCTGATCACCGTCATCGGCTTCAACATTCTCGGCGACGGCCTCCAAGACGCCCTCGATCCGCGGATCAACAACTGATATGAGCGAACCACTACTCAGCGTACGCGATCTCAAGACGCAGTTCTTCACCGAGGACGGGACGGTCCGCGCCGTCGACGGCATCTCCTTCGACGTTCACGAGGGGGAGATCGTCGGGCTCGTCGGCGAGTCGGGCGCGGGGAAGTCCGTCGCGACCTCCAGTATCCTCCGGCTGGTCGACAGCCCCGGCGAGATCGTCGGCGGCGAGATCAAGTTCAAAGGCGAGACGATCTTCGGCCTCGAAGAGGACGGCGGCGGCGAGTTGCGCCCGCGCGACGAGATGCTCACCGAAGAGGAGATGCGGAAACGGATCCGCGGCCGCGAGATCGCGATCATCTTCCAGGACCCGATGGAGTCGTTGAACCCCGTCTTCACCGTCGGAGGGCAGCTCCGAGAGTTCATCGAAATTAACCGCGACCTCGGCACCGACGAGGCGAAAGGGGAGGCGATCGACATTCTCCGGGAGGTCGGAATTCCGGCGCCGGAGTCGCGGTACGACGAGTATCCGCACCAGTTCTCTGGCGGGATGCGACAGCGCGTGCTGATCGCGATGGCGCTCGCCTGTCAGCCCGACCTGATCATCGCCGACGAGCCGACGACCGCGCTCGACGTCACGGTCGAAGGCGAGATCCTGGAGATGGTGAAGGACCTCCAAGAGAAGTACGATACTTCGTTCATCTGGGTTACCCACGATATGAGCGTCGTCGCGGAGATCTGCGACCGGGTGAACGTGATGTACCTCGGCGAGATAATTGAGCAGGCGGAGGTGGACGATCTGTTCTACGACACGAAACACCCATACACGTCGGCGCTGCTCGACTCGATGCCGCGCCCCGACGAAACAGTCGACGAGCTCAGGCCGATCAAGGGAGTGATGCCAGAGGCGATCGACCCGCCCTCCGGCTGTCGGTTCCACTCGCGGTGTCCCGAGGCCCGAGAAGTGTGCCGTGAGGTCCACCCCGAGCCGCGGGAGATGAGCGGGGACGCCGAGGGGACGCACACGGCCGCGTGCGTGAAACACGACGCGTTCGACATCGGGTACGACACGAGTCCCCCGATCGACACGGAGGCGACCGGAGGGTTCTCCGCCGGGTTCACCGAGACCGGGGGTGAGGCGGAATGACCAAAGTCGGCCCGCCAGAGTCGGACCCCGAGGCGCTCCTCCAGGTGCGGAACCTCAAGAAGCACTTCGACAACGAGAGTGGACTCCTCGCGGGCGTCCAGCTCGACGACGAGTTCCCGTACGTCTCCCGGTCGACCTCCGATGTCCGCGCCGTCGACGGCGTGGACTTCGACATCAAGGAAGGGGAGACGCTGGGGCTCGTCGGCGAGTCCGGCTGCGGGAAGTCAACGCTGGCCCGTACCGTCCTCAGGCTGCTTGAACCCACCGAGGGAAGCGTCTACTTCCAGGGCAAGGACCTCGCATCGCTGTCCGGCGAGCCGCTGCGACGGATGCGGAAGAACATGCAGATGATCTTCCAAGACCCGCAGTCCTCTCTCGACCCCCGGATGAAGGTCGGGCCGATCGTCGAGGAGCCGATGAAGGCCCACGGCATGCTCGACGAGGAGGGGCGCGAGGCGCGCGCCAAGGAGCTGTTAGAGAAGGTCGGGCTCGACCCGCAACACTACAATCGGTACCCGCACGCGTTCTCCGGCGGGCAGCGCCAGCGCGTGAACCTCGCGCGGGCGCTGTCGGTGAACCCCGACTTCATCGTCTGCGACGAGCCCGTGTCGGCGCTCGACGTCTCGATCCAGGCGCAGGTGCTCAACACGATGGAGGAGCTACAAGAAGAGTTCGACCTCACGTACCTGTTCATCGCGCACGACCTGAGCGTCATCCGCCACATCTCCGACCGCGTGGCGGTGATGTACCTCGGGAACATCGTCGAGCTCGCCGACAAGGAGGAGCTGTTCGAGAACCCGCAGCACCCGTACACGCAGGCGCTCCTCGACGCGATTCCGGTCCCGGATCCGCGGAGCGGGGGGCGGACCGCCCTCCTGTCCGGCGACGTGCCGTCGCCGATCGACCCGCCCTCGGGCTGCCGGTTCCGGACCCGCTGTCCGAAGGTGATCCAGCCGGAAGAGTACGACATGAGCGACGGCGCCTGGCGGAACCTTGTCGAGTTCCAGCGAGCGGTCGAGCGCCGGGCGTTCGAGGAGACCGATCCGGATGTCCTCCGGTCGCGGTACTTCCAGGACGCGGTCCCGAGCGGCGACGCGGGCACCCTGCTCGACGAGGCGCTGGGCCACATCGAGCGCGACAAGTTCGAGGACGCCGAGCGGATCCTCGTCGAGCGGTTCGCGGACCAGAGCGTCTGCGCGACGGCCCGGCCGGCCTACGAGATCGAGTCGGAGATCGGCGACGGCCGCCACTACTCGGCGTGTCACTTGCGCCGCGACGAGGCGGTCGCGACCGCGGTAGACGAGGCCACGGTAGGCGGCGCGGCGCGGCCCGGAACGGAAGCGCCCGAAGCGGACGACTGACCGCCGACCCTTTTTAAAAATCACCTCGCCGCGCGGCGCCTCGGCGGCCCGCTCGCTGACGTCACCGGCGGTGTCAGCGGATCCGTATCTGCGTGGCGTCCTCGTGGCGCTCGTCGGCGCCGGGGACCGGCACGAACACGGAGATCGTGTGGTCGCCGCGATCGGCCCGGACCGATCGGTCGAGCCCGCCGTCGTCGGCGGTGCGGCGGAAGCGACCGTTCCACGTGGCCGTCGCCCGCTTCGTCTCGCCGGCGCGGAACGACAGCGAAGACTCCTCACCGCGAATGTAGCGTCGCTTGTCGGTGGCTTCCAAGACGCCGTCGACCGCCCACCCCCACGAGCGACGCGTCGTCGTCGGGACCTCGATTGGGACCGGCAGGCGGTTGCGGATGATGACCGTGATCGAGATGGGCTCGTCGGGCGCGTACTCGGCGGCGTCCGTGCTGACGCTCACCTCGAGCGCGCGCCGCGCCACCGCCCGCGGTACGACGCGGCCGAGGGCGGTCGAGAGGTAGTTCTTCGTCTCGTCGAAGCCGGTGCGATCCGTCCGACCGTCGTGGCGTCTGTCGACCATGGGCGTCTCTGAAAGCGGGGAATCGGAAGCGTCGGCCGCGTTCGGATTGCGGTAGGCGGGTCGCGATACTAAGCGTTCGGGTCGACGGCGATCGGGTCCGCGTCGGACAGAGTTGGCCCTGACTCTCCGGACCGCGACGGTCGGACCGGCCGAGTCGGCGCCCCCGGACCGTAACGACTCGCCGTCAGTCGTCGACCACGTCGACCAGTTCCATCAGCGGGTACCCGTCTTCCATCGCCATCCGCGTGTGAACCGTGACGCCCTCGTACGCGATCCGCATCTCCACGTCCATCAGCGAGCCGGTGAGCTCCGTGTAGCCGTTCTCGTGGTCGATCGCGTCGGCGACGCGGTCGTCGTGGATGTCGACGGTCACCGCCTCGCAGTGCGGTTGGTTCTCGATCGCCTCCGCCATCGCGGCCTCCATGCTCCGCGTGCTCGACGGGCTGACCGGCGTGCCGGCGAACTGGTGGTACAGCGAGCCGAACTTGATCCCGGCCTCGAAACACGCCTGCTGGGCGTCGGTTGCCATGCCCGCACTGCGGCGGCGCCGGCCTAAGAGGCTTCGGAGGGGCCCGGCGGAACCGAAGCCGTTTGGTTCGAGGAGCGGGATCGGTCCGTATGAACGCGCTTCGCGTGACGGGCGGCCGCGTCCTCCGCCCCGACGGCTCCGTGACCGAGGCCGACGTGACGATCGACCGCGACGCCGGGCGGATCGTCGAGGTACGAGACGTGAGCGCGGACGGCGAGGCGCCGCCCGACGCCGACGAGACGCTCGACGCGTCGGGGTCGCTCGTGATCCCGGGGCTCGTCAACGCGCACACGCACGTCGCGATGACGCTGCTCCGCGGGTACGCAGACGACAAACCGCTCGACCCGTGGCTCCGCGAGGACATCTGGCCGGCGGAGTCCGAACTGACGCCGGACGACGTTGAGGCGGGCGCGGAGCTCGGCGCCCTGGAGATGATCCGATCTGGGACGACCGCGTTCGCGGACATGTACTTCGCGATGGACCGGGTCGCGGACGTCGTCGACCGCGCGGGGCTGCGCGCGCGGCTCGGCCACGGGGTCGTGACGGTCGGCAAGGACGCGGCCGACGCCCGCGCGGACGTCGAGGAGAGCCTCGCGGTCGCCCGCGAACTTGATGGCGCGGCGGACAGCCGGATCCGCACGGCGTTCATGCCGCACTCGCTGACGACGGTCGGCGAGGAGTTCCTCCGCGAGGGGGTCGCGGAGGCGCGGGAGGCGGGCGTTCCGGTCCACCTCCACGCCAACGAGACGGCGGACGAGGTCGACCCGATCGTCGACGAGCGCGGGGAGCGACCGATCGCGTACGCCGAGGACCTCGGCGCGCTCGGCCCGGACGACTTCTTCGCGCACGGCGTTCACGTCGGCGGCGGCGAGATCGACCGGCTCGCCGAATCGGGAACGGCGGTCGTCCACTGCCCGGCCTCGAACATGAAGCTCGCCAGCGGGATGGCCCCGGTTCAGCGGCTCCGCGAGGCCGGCGTGACCGTCGCGCTCGGCACCGACGGCGCGGCCTCGAACAACGACCTCGACGTGTTCGACGAGATGCGCGACGCCGCCATGCTCGGGAAGCTCGCCGCGGACGACGCGAGCGCAGTCCCTGCGGGGGCGGTCGTTGAGATGGCGACGGCCGGCGGCGCGGACGCCCTCGGACTCCCGGGTGGTCGGATCGAGGCGGGTGCGGCCGCCGACCTCGCCGTCGTCGACCTCGACGCGCCGCACCTGACGCCGGTCCACGACCCCGTCTCGCACCTCGCGTACGCGGCCCGCGGGAGCGACGTGCGCCACACGGTCTGTGACGGCGACATTCTCATGCGCGACCGAGAGGTGCTGACGCTGGACGCCGCGGTCGTACAGGAGCGCGCCGCGGCCGCTGCGAGCGACCTCGTCGACCGCGTGGATTCGGCGTAGCGGACGCACGGCTATTCATATATAGAACTGCGGTGGCGCGTGCGACTCGCGCCCTGCGGGCGCTCGTCAGCACGCGCGAGGTCGCCGGCGCGTAGCGCCGGCTGCCAGGGAATCTTCGATTCTCGCTGGAGTCGGCCGACCGGAAGGAGGCCGACGACACTGGGGAGGCGTGAGGCTGCGGTGCCGGGCGGGGAGGGATTCAAAGG
>NZ_NEWJ01000082.1:0-10349 GCF_002135045.1 Halorubrum sp. SD683 | reverse complement strand
TGGGATCGTCTCAATGAATGGTTCAAGCACCGCCTCATACCAGATCTTTCGACGCTGAAACGGCAGATTCAACGAGGACTGCCGACGATCACGGAACCGATCATCTGGAACTATCTCTGCCCTTGAGGACGGTAGAAATTAACGCACGACCGTATGACTCGGTCGCGCCGCATTCGTTCCTTTTCTTCCTCTGATAACGGGAGCGGCGATGCCATACCGAGGACTCTCTCACGAGCCGTACTAGTCGTTACTCGAACGACTCCAGCTTCCCGACGACCCTCGTGTACACGTCCGGCGCGACGTACCAGCCGTGGTCGATCATCGCGTCGATTGCGTCTCGCCCCTCCGCTTTCGACAGCTGCCCGCCTTTCACGGCCGCGAGGACGAGATACGCGGTCCCGCGCGTCTCGACGCCCTCCACTTCGGCCGCGGAGCGCTCGGCGGACTCGTCCATCACGGCCACCGCGTCGCGTGCGTCCGCGCAGGTGAGGACCGCCACGTCCGCGTCGCTCAGTCCGGGATGGCGACCCAATCGAGTCGCGACCGGCGAGTCGTCGGTGTCGACGGCGACGACATCGACGAGGCCGTCTTCTACGGCGCGCTCGATCCGACGCGCGTCGTCGTACCCCTGCTCGACGCCGGCCGTCACCACCTCGCGGTAGACGGCCTCGGGGACGACTCGCGGCTCTGCTAGCGTCTCGATCACGCCGAACCGCCCCGCCTTCGCGAGGTAGATCAGCGGGGTGGCGTCGAACACCCAGCTCACAGCTCATCGAGGTCGGCTTCTAGGTGGTCACCGGACACCCACGCGACATCGGCGTCCTCGGCGAGGCGCGCGAACTCCCACACCGATACGTCCGCCAGTTCGGCGGCCTTCGTCAGCGTGATCTCGCCGTCTGCGAAGCGTTTCAGCGCGCGCTCGCGCCGCCACGCTTCGAGCCCTTCCGAGAGAAGCTTTCGCACCGCGGTACTCCGGTCGAGACGCTCCTCGTCGAGGTAGGCTTCGAGTTCCGCTTCGAGGTCCTCGGGGACGCGCGTGGAGATGGTGGGCATAGCGTTTGCTATGTGTACGATGTATTCATAGGTTTCGGCGGGTCAGTTGAGCGCGTCGCCGCAAACAGGAGAGCGAGACACTCGGAGGCCGAAGCGGTCTCGATGCTGGTGTCAGATTCCTCTCACGGGTGAACGGCTGCTGGTCGTATCCTGCTGTCTGACTTCGATCGCCCGCGACGCAGCGGATCGCTTCGGCGCGCTCGCGCGCTACTACGAACATCCTGACCCGTTCGAGGGTGACGAACGGGGGGCCGAGCGGACGCGTTGCGACAGCGGGCGACGGACGCGCGCCCTCGTCGATGAACTCGGTGGGTGATCAGCCCCAACTCGGATCTTGGGTTGGTGTGTCCACGAAGTTTCCGTTGCCCGGGTTATCGGGCCTTTTGTACACACCTTGGATCCCTTCCACTCTGATTCCAACAATCGGTCTGTCGGCGACCTTGAATTTCGACGGCTTGAGCGGTTTGTTGACGGACACGTATCCCTGTTTCTCCCGAGTATTTCCGCCGCTGTCCTTGTAGTACGCGGTTGCCCTGATGGTCCGGTTCGAGCTCCCAGACTGCGTGCGGATCTTGACGTTCCCGGTATTCCCGCTCTTTCCGCTGCTTTCACTACTCACGCTGTTTCCGTTGCTGCCCACAAACTGGACACCCTCGATCGGGTCGACACACTTGACCTCGAACGATCGGGTCTTTTCGACGCTCGCTTCGCCCGCATTGCCGCAGAACCGGAGCTCGAATTCGGCTTCGCCGAGTTTGTCGCACACCACACTGACCAGAGCCGTATCTCCGGGACAGAGGACATCATCGTCCATCTCACAGTCCTCCGACTCCTCATCATTGCTCTCTGACTCTTTTCTACCATCACATTCCGCGACGATTTCGACTGCCTCGTTCTCTATCACAACAGTGTCGACATCATCCTTGTCCTCAACGACCACCGACAAATCAAGTGAGGAGGCGAACTGGTTCTGGATCCTGACGACATCGGTCTGCTCACCAAAGGGAACCAACTTGGCTGTCTGCTTCAACCCGAGATACGCCTCATCGTCTTCGACGACGTTCACGCTCACTCCTCGCTCGGCCTCGACACTGCTGAACGCCCCGGTGCCGACGCTCATCGCACCGGAACTCGCGCCGCCGAGCAGCAGGATGAGGGTTCGTCGTTTCATATTGAGGGTGTCGTCACGCTTCGTTTGTCGTTTATAGCCCGTTTTGATCCTAAGTTATGGGGCGCCGGAACCGCAGAAGGCACCGCCTGAACCGCTGCGCCCTACGTCAGTTCCGGGGGTTCCTCGGGTTCGCCGACCTTCATCTCCGCGGTGTAGTACTTGTGCGTGATCGCGGAGAACGCGAACGCGACGACGATGGCGACCGTCCACGCCATCTCGGGCAGGAGGGTGAACGGCCACGCGCCGAGCCACACCGCGCCGGCGAGCGCGGCGGCGACGCCGGAGAGCCCGAGATAGTAGTCGCTCCACGGGATCTCCTTCCCCTCGACCACGTCCATGTACAGGTCGACGTTCTGAAGCGCGGGCGTCGGCTCGACGATCCCCCGGTCCTTGTTGAACTCGACGACGCCCGCGTCGTCCATCTTCGGCAGGTGAGACTGCTGGAGGGCGGTGTACACGCGCTTGCGCTCGTCGCCCGTGATCTCCGCCATGTCGGTCCCGTTCTCCCACGCCGCGATCTGCTCGGCCATGTCGCCGATCTCGAGTTTCTCCGCCTCCTCCCGCTTCAGCAGATGGACCGCGAACCGCCGGCGCTGGTTCGCCAACACGTCGAACAGGTCGTCTTCTGACACCTCAGTCGTCGGTTCTGCCCCCCGACCGTCCGGCCGCTGTACCGACGCCATTTCTGTCTGACATATATGAACACGCCAACATAAATCCCGTGGTTATGATAATCTGCTAAACTTTCTCGCCGTTCACTCGTGGGTCAACACGAACGCGTAAGTCGGCTTTTGACGGTCTAAGAAGCAGATACGTGGCGTTATACGGATTCTATTCGGTGGCTCTCTAGCCGATATTATCAGGCTTCAGTAACTACCACCCTCGTTACACGGGCGACGATCGCCGCTTCAGGCCGGGCTTGAACGGGGTCTCAGGACCGGCCTGAACCGATCGAACCGGGGTTCAGGCGGGGTCGGAACGGAGCGGGCGGGGCTTCAGTCCCGCCCGGAAGTGTTTCTGGAAATTCATAACGATATAGGATAGGCCCTATAGGTGAAGTAGAGCGACCCCGGGTGACGCGGGATGTCTCGCGTCGGCGGCCCGCGGGTCGTGTGCGGACACAACGAGGTTACACAACTATGGCAAACCGACGCAAGTTCCTCGCCGGACTCGGCGCATTGGCTTCAGGTAGCGCGGCTGCGGTGGGTACGGGTGCGTTCACGAGTGTGAGCGCGGACCGTACTGTCGCGGTTAACGTGGCAGACGACTCCGACGCGCTGCTCGCTATCAGGGGAGACAAGCGGAATGGCAGTTTTACTTCGAACGCTGTTGAGTACGTGGACACGAATGGTGGACAGGTAAGTATCGACATCACGGAAACCAGTGCTGGGGCCACGGGGATCAACGACAACGCCACGACAACCCTAGACGATCTCCTCGCTATCGAAAATCAGGGTAGCCAAGATGTCTACGTCGGCTATACCCACCCCGCGAGTCCGAACGGCAATTTTGCGCTCTACCACGAAGATTCCGACTTCCTTGATCCGAACGCCTCGGATCCAGGCACTGATGATTACGACGCCAGTGCTGGTAAATACACCAACGACGGTCAGTTGAATATCAATACGGCACCTGATGCAGACAGCGATGGAAATCCGGACCTCGTGAGACTCACTCCGGGCGAAACTCTGGAACACATCGGGATGTTCTTCTTTGGCAGCCCGGACGCCAGCGCCATCAGTGCTGACCCGATCACGTTCCAAGCCGTCGACGAGTTCTCGGACCTCTAATCGCTCGGTAAACGATCTTTCCCACGCTGGCGTACGGCGGTTCGACTCCGCCGGTGGGCCTTCAGAGCGATAATCAAATATGAACCGACGAAAACTCATCGCCACCCTCGGCGCGACGGCAGCGGCCACCTCGGGGGCAGTGGGCACCGGTGCGTTCACGAGCGTGAGCGCCGACCGAAGCGTCAGCGTCCAAGTCGCTGACGACGCCGACGCGTTCCTGGCGATGACGCCGTCGAACGGGCCTAACGGCGAGTACGCCGAGACGACCGGCGACGGAACGATCGCCCTAGGGCTCACCGACACCGACGCGGGTGGAAGCGGTCTCGGCACGGACTCCGTTTACGAGTTCGACGACGTGTTCCGGATCACCAACCAGGGCACCCAGCCGGTCTACGCCTGGGCCACCTTCTCGGGCGCGAGCGGGGACTTCACTCCCGACGGAACGAACACCGACATCTACCTGTACCCGAACGGTGACTCTGACGACCAGCTCCGGGACAGCGACGAGGACGTGCTCTACCTCGGGGTCGGGCAGTCGGCACAGATCGGAGTCTACGTTGACACCACAGACGTCACCACCGATCAGGACCTGACGATGACGGTCAATGCCGACGTCGAGAACCCGGCGAGCGGGGCCACCGTCGGCGGTGGCGGCACCACGATCCCCGGCCCGACGAACGGCCTAGTGAGTTACTGGCCGCTCGACAGTGTTGGCGACGGGACCGCCGAGGACATCGTGGGAACCAACGACGGGGCGCTGAACGGCGGCGTGTCAGCCGTCTCCGGGGAGGTAGATGGTGCAGCGGCCTTCGACGGGAGCAACGACTACGTGAACGTCCCGGACGACCCGAGTTTGGACCTCACCGGGGCGCTTACGCTGGCCGCGTGGGTGAAACCATCGAGCGATCAGGACAACTACGCTCGAATCCTCTCGCGCGAGCAGAGCGGTGCAGGAAACCGGCAGTACAACCTCGGCGTCGATGCGGACGCCACCGACCCGCGGACAGTCGTCGACACAGCAGGAGCCAACGGTGTAGAAGTGTCGGCGACGGTCACGTTCACCGATGACAGCTGGCACCACGCCGCGCTCACGTTCGACACGTCGGACGCGGTTCGGCTGTACATCGACGGCACGGAGGAAGACTCCACACCGGTGAACGCCCCGCTGGTGAGCCGATCGTCAACAGTGAAGTTCGGCGCGCCAGCCCATCTGCCGGGTAAAGACTTCTTCACTGGCCGGATCGACGACGTTCGGATCTACGACCGGGCTCTCTCAGCCACGGAGGTGAGCGATCTCTACGGCGACACGAACTGATCCGACGGCGTCACTCCAGTATCGGACGTGGGTCAGGTGACTGACGCGACATCACAGCGTCCCACGCTGGCGTACGGCGGTTCGACTCCGCCGGTGGGCTTCGCCTGAAAGGGCACATAATACATATGAACCGAAGACAGGTCTTGGCGACGATGGGAGCACTCGGCGGTGGGGGCGCGGTAGTCACCGGTACGGGTGCGTTCACCAGCGTGGAGGCGAATCGGGATGTCTCCGTTCAGGTGGCCGACGACACGGACGCCCTCTTGCGAATGGCGGCCGCAGGCGAGGGTAACGACGAGTACGTCACCACCAACGGCGGTGAACTTGGGATCGATCTCACGAGTGACAATCCGACCGCTGCTGGAGGGAAGGGAGTCAATACAGACGCAGTGACGGTAATTGCCGACCTCTTTGAGATCCAGAATCAGGGAACACAAGAAGTCGAGGTTGAGGTGACGCCGCTATCATTTGTCGACAGTAATAACTCGAACTCGCTAATAGTATTGGTCGTCCCGCAGACTAACTTCCCGACAGTGACTCTTGGCGTCGGCGACACGGAAACGTACAGTCTTGTCGTGGGCACGTTCCCAGGTGGATCGAGCTTTGAGATCGATGATGAAATCACCGTCACGGCGGAGGCTACCTAAATGTCACTTAACGTTCAAGACTTCGTGGCCCGGTCTGAGGGCATTTCGATCGAAGACGTTCCGACGGATGTTCGTGATCGGCTTAACGACGCGCTGGGCGATCTGACGGGTGGCGAGGGGGGTCCAACCGGATCGCCGGCTGAAATCCCGGACTTTGATCTGTTCGTCTCTGCTGAACGCGGGAGCTCAAGTGGGGGTCCTTACCAAACGATCTCTGGCGCTCTCGATGACGCCGAGCCTGGTGATATCATTCTAGTTGAGGACGGCACGTACGGTGCGGACACATACGGTGATCAGGCTGGACTCCAGATCGGATCGCAGGACGCAGGGACCGATCCTGCCTCCGCACCGCTGCGGGACGTTACTGTCGTCGGACAGAACCAACCAACGATCAACGGCTGGGTTCAGATTCTCGATCCAGGCGTCACCTTCGAAGGATTCGAGGTGACGGGTGAGATCTTCCGCTACGGTCTCGCCGCGTTCGAGCCTGAAGTGACGATCAGGGACGTGACGATCAGCGGCGTGACTAACGGATTATTCGTCCCGTCGGCATCGAACGTACTCGTTAAGGACTGTGTCGTCAAGAACTACTCGTTCTACGGCGCGATCGTTTCCGGACGTAACGGGTTCGGCGGCGCCACGCCGACAATTAGCGATACTACGTTCGACGGCGCTTCCGGAGGTGGTGCGGTCGGGATCGGAGTGATCAAGACTGCGACCACACTGACAAGTAACGAGGTCACCGGCAATAAGACCGAAGGCGAGAACGGCGCAGGTGTCGGTGTGTTTGGCGGGGCGGCGGCCACGATTCAGCGGAATACAATTGCGAATAACGATGATGGAATCTTCGTCGCTGGCGAGGCCTCCGGCGGTGACGTAGATGCTACCAGCAACAACATCGTGAATAACCGCGTCGGTATCGTCAACGAAACCGGGACAGCCGTGAACGCGAACGGTAACTGGTGGGGCGATGTCAACGGTCCCTCCGGGACGAACGAGAAATCGAATGGGGGGTCGGTCACAACTGACACGTGGTCCACACAGGCCGGTCCCGACTGGAACGAGAGTGGGGAGACGGGGGAGACGACTGGGTTATCGGTAGCCTCAGTCGAGACAGCTAGTACAAACGAACCCTGGCAGGGCCCGATGCCACCGTCCGAGCCGAATCGGATTGACTGATCAGTGGGGAGCGGATCCCCTATGCCGCGTATCGCGTCCTAGTGAGATTCCGAGACAGTACTTTAGTTCGACCCCACCGGTAGGCTTTCGGAGAAAATAATGAAACTTTGACACGTCACGTTGTACAGTGGTGCTCTCTCGACCGGTGATCTCTATTCGTCTTATCACCCAGTAAATGAGGCATCACTCGCTCCGGTCTCTCATGCGTAAGTAATCGGTTCGTCCGGCTTCTATCTCGTTACAAGCAACCCCTTCAGTCGTTTCAAGCACCGCCTTATCAAGACACTTGAGATATAATAGGCGGGTATACGTATCAATGCCCACCGCTCGCCGCACCCTGACCCTCGCCATCCTCCTCGTAGCCGCAGGGTCGCTCGCGTTCGCCACGGGAGCGGCAGTGATCGACGGCGACGCGGACACCGTCGCCGACGGCGACCTCGCGATCCAGCCGGCCGACGGCCCGAACGGGCGGTACGCCTACCTGAACGACGACGAGATCGCGATCGACGTCTCGGCGTCAAATCCGAACATCGAGGACCCCTCCTTCAAAGGCGTGAACGTCGGATCGACCGGCAGGATCGACGACGTGTTCAAGATCACGTACACGGCTGACGAGTACGCACACGTCTGGATTGAGTACGCCAGCGAGAACGTCACCTTCGTCGCCGGTGGGGACTCGATCGAAGGCGAGGCGAACAACGTCACGCTCGCGCCGAACGAGACCGTCACGGTCGGGCTCGAACTCGACACGCGCGGCGCGACCGTCGGGACGCGGCTGGGCGCCGACGAGTTCTCGATCGAAGCGAACGAGACGGCGCTCGGTGAGTCGGACGAGTCGAGCGCGTCGACCTTCGGTTTCGGCTCGACCGGCGACGGCGGTCCGACAAAGACGGTCGCCTCGCCGAGCGCGGACCGCCGCGAGTTCGTCGCGAGCGGCGTCGAGTCCGGTGCGGAGGTCCGGTTCCGGGTCGACGGGATGCCCATCGACCGCGACAACGTCACGCTGGAGGGGATCGACCTGGCGGGCGTCCGGAACGAGCGCGTCGAGCTGAACGCAGCGGGGAGCCCGGTCCCCTTCGCGAACGGGAGCGCGCTGACCGCGCCCACGCGTCCCCGTCCGGTCGGGTACCTCTCGCTCGCGCACGAGTTCGCGCCCGACGCGGTCGACGCGATGACGATCCGGCTCAGCGCGGACCGGGACTACCTCAACGCGACCGGGACCGACCCCGCGGACGTGACGCTCTACCGGCAGACGGACGCGGGCGACTGGGAGGCGGTGTCGGTCGAGGTCGTCGACGAGGCGGTCGTCGATATCCTGGGGCTCCCCGAGGACCGCGTCCACTTCCGCGCGACGACGACCGAGTTCTCGACGTTCGCGGTCGCGACGCGCGAGCCCCGGTTCGACGTGACCGCGGCGACGGTCGCGCCCGAGGCGATCGACCCCGGCGAGAACGTCACCGTCCGGGCGACCGTCCGAAACGGGGGCGGCGCGGCGGGCGAGCGCGCGGTGACGCTGACCGCCGACGGTAACTCGGTCGCGAGCGAGACGGTCGCGCTCGCGCCCAACGAGACGGCGACGCTCTCGTTCGACGAGACGGTCTCGGCCGCCGGCGCGTACGACCTCGCGGTCGGCGGGACCCCCGCCGGGACCCTGCTCGTCGGCGACCCCGGCGGCGACCCGGCGGGCGGTGAGGGGAGTAACTCCGAGGCGACTGGCGGCGACGGGGAGAGCGCCGAGACGGCGAGCGGCTCCGATGCGGCGAGTAGCGCCGCCGACACCGAGGCCGGGCCGACCGAGGAACCCGGGGGGATCGAGTTCGTCGAACTCGGCGGGCTGCTGGCCGCGCTCGCCCTCGCGGTGGCCGGACTCGCGCTGTTCCGCCGGATGCCGCGGTCGTGAGCCCCGGGTCGCATCCGGGGCGCGCGCCGACAGGTCTTAACCGCTGGTCGACGACCCACGGGCCGTGAGCACGTCTGCGACCGACGAGCGCGATCGCTCCGTCGACGGCGGCCCGTCGGATCGCTCCGTCGACGGTAGTCGGCCGGACCGCACGTTCAGTCAGGAGATGCTCGCCGGCGTCCGCGCGACCGACCTGCTCGTCCTGCTCGCGGTGCCCGCGGTCCTGCTCGCGGTCTTCGCGCTGCCGGAGGCGACCCGCCGCTCGCTCGCGTTCGCGTACGCGGACCCGACGGTGCCGTCGGCGTTCGCGGCGCACTACGTCCACCTCGGAACCGATCACCTCCTCGGGAACCTCGTCGGATACGGGCTCCTCGCCGGCGTCGGCTACGCGCTCGCCGTCCTTGGCGGGCGACGGCGGCTCTTCTTCACGTCGCTCGCGACGTACCTCGGCGCCTTCCCGTTCGCGCTGTCCGCGCTGAACCTCGCCGTCCCGCGGGACGCGATCGGCTTCGGCTTCTCCGGGATCAACATGGCGCTCGCCGGACTGCTCCCGATCCTGTGGTACTGCTACGCCCGCGAACACTTCGCGCCTGCGGCCTCGCTGCGCGCGCTGCCGGCGGTCTTCTTCGCGCTCGTCGGGTGGATCGCGCTCCTCGCGCTGCCGGTCTCGACGACGGGCATCGGGGTCGCCGGGCTGGCGATCGGCGTCGCGGGCGCGCTCCTCGCGGTGCTGTACGCGGCCAGCAGCGAGGTCCGGTTCCCGCCCGCGGTCCGGACGCACGCGGCCGCCGTCGCGTCGCGTCCCGGCTACGGGGAACTGCTGGTCGTCGGCGGGCTGGTGGCCGTCGGCTACCCCGTCGTCGGCTTCCCGTCCGACCCCTCGGGCGGCGGGAGCGTCGTGAACCTGTACGTCCACCTGCTCGGGTTCTGCCTCGGGTTCATCGGCCCGTTCGCGCTGCTCGCCGCCGGCGCCTTCGACGAGTAGGGGCGACGGCGGCCGCCCGATCCGGTTCGCCGGCACCCACGAAGTTATAAGGACACGCCGCCGTTCAGCGATCGACGACTACCTGACGGCCGCGCGACAGGTACCGCCTCGCGGCGGTCGCCGCCCCGAGTCCGTCTCCGAGCCGAGTTCGACACCATGTCACTCAAACGAACGCTGTCCGTCGCGCTCCAAGCGGCCGCGGTGCTGGTCGTCGTCTCGCTGGTCGTCGGACAGCTCCTCGACCAACCGGTCCTCCTCAGCTACGTCGAGACCGGGAGCATGCAGCCGACGCTCGCTCCCGGTCTCGAC